>CAZAZB010000087.1:8650-10820 GCA_964489485.1 uncultured Pseudomonadales bacterium
CGGGTCTCTTCCTCCAGAAAGTGTTGTATCGCATCACGGAATGACTCGTTAACAATCCAGTGGGCACTATGCGTCAGGCTGGGCAGATAACCTCGCGCCAATTTATGTGGTCCCTGGGCACCTGCTTCTACTCTGCTTAAACCTCGGTCTATGGCAAACTCGATCGCCCGGTAATAACAGACCTCAAAGTGCAAAAAGGGATGATCTTCAACACAACCCCAGTTGCGACCAAAGAGGCATTCGCTACCGATAAAATTAATTGCCCCGGCAATGTATCGCCCTTTTCGGCGACACATAATAAGCAAAATGTCTTCTGGCATGGATTCACCGATGAGGGAGAAGAACTCGCGGGTAAGATAGGGTGTGCCCCACTTTCGACTCCCTGTATCCATGTAAAAATGATAGAAGGCATCCCAGTGTTCTTCATGAATTGCATCGCCCACCAGACACTCAATTTCTATTCCTGTGGCCAGCGCCTCACGCCTTTCCTTGCGAATATTCTTGCGCTTCTTGGAGGAAAGCTGTGCCAGGAAATCGTCAAATGTGGCATAGCCATTGTTATGCCAATGGAACTGCTTGTCTGTTCTCTGCAAGAATCCCAATTTCCCAAGGCGATCCCATTGGTCTTTCTCTGCGAAGGTGACATGGATAGATGAGACCTGCATTTTCTCTGCAATTTGCATCATGCCAGAGGCAAGAAACCCTTCGCATGCCGCATCTGGCGTTAACAGTCGCCGGCCTGTCGCAGGTGTAAAAGGAACCGAACATTGAAACTTTGGATAGTATCGTCCGCCGGCGCGCTCAAAGGCATCAGCCCAACTGTAATCGAAGACATACTCACCTTGCGAATGTCCTTTTAGGTAGAGCGGCACGACACCTTTGATCTCTCCCGCGTCATTTTCCAGTGCGAGATGATAGGGTGCCCAACCCGTTGATGCGGTAGCCGAGCCACTTTTCTCCAATGCGTCGAGGAAGGCATAGGATAGAAATGGATCAAATGCGATACCTGGCAAATCAGGGTTCGCACAGGCATCCCAGGCAGGCTGCCCGATTTCACTAATACCGGCACAGGCCTTGATGGAATATGTCATACCTGAAGAAGATATCTACAAACGATATCTTCCTAGAGCATTTCGCTGGCGATAAGTTCCAACGCTTCAGGTTGCCCTGCTGCAATCAACATACTACCGACATGACCCTTATCACCTGCTTCTTTCCACGCCTGTAATCGCTCCTTGATACGGTCTGCCGGACCGACCAGATGAACAGCGTCGACCAACTCATCCGGCACCGCAGCGGCCGCTTCGTCCTTCTTGCCAGAAAGAAACAGATCCTGAATCTTGACCGCCGCATCTTCAAACCCAAGCGCCTTCGCATAGTCGTTATAAAAGTTCTTGTCCCGCGCTCCCATGCCTCCAATGTAGAGGGCCATACTCCCTTTAACAGGTTGCCGACATGCATCCACATCATCGCCAAGAATACAGGTAACGAAGGGTGCAATGTCGTAGTCCGCGAGTGTCTTACCTGCCTTTTCCAACCCCTTGCTGATCGGTGCTTCAAACACATCATAACGTTCAGGGTTCATCCAGATGGGAAATACACCATCAGCTACTTCTGCACTGCCCTGAAGCCCACGAGGCGTAATGGATGCCGTATAAATTGGAATCGAAGGATCTGCCTGCAAGATACTCTTCAGTGGCTTGCCCAGACCTGTTCCATCTTCCCCGGTATAGGGAAGGCTGTAGTGAAAGCCCTGGTGTTCTACTGGCGCTTCCCGCGCCATGATTTTTCGCATGATCTCGACATATTCCTTGATCCGGGTAACGGGTCGGCCATAGGCAACGCCATGCCAACCTTCTACGACCTGGGGACCAGATGCCCCAAGACCCACAAGAAATCGCCCATTAGATAACTGGTTAAGTGTCATCGCTGTCATGGCGGTACAGGCAGGTGAGCGGGCGGGCATCTGCATGATGGCAGTCCCAACTTTGATTTTGTCTGTATTGGCCAGTATCCAGGCAGCAGGTGTCACGGCATCTGAGCCATAGGCTTCTGCTGTCCATACCGAATTGTAGCCCATACTTTCGGCACGCTTGATACCATCCATATCCAGCTTAACGACTTTCCCAGAGTACCCACTTAGTATTCCAAGTTTCATTTTATCCCCTTA
>CAZAZB010000087.1:10920-12199 GCA_964489485.1 uncultured Pseudomonadales bacterium
CTCTCTAATCCTGTCGTGGCATTCTTCTTTTGAACCTATTATCGCTATATCATCTACCAGTGCATCGCCCAGGGCGCCGGTTGTCATGTCCCGGTTCTTAGCCGCCCAACCCTCAGCGATTGTTTTGGCGACATCCTCGTAGCCTGCCCAGGCAAGAAATGCGTTATAAACAGGGGTTGCATAATAGGGAGCAAAGCCCGAACGAATCATATTGCGCGCTGCTTCCTTGTCGTCTGTGACAATAACTTGATGCCTGCAAACGACTTCCACATCCTCCAACTTCTTTCCTGCTCGCTCTGCGCCAATCCGGATATGCTCCATCATCTTAGGCAGCGCATCTTTTGGAAACAGGTTCAATATCACACCATCGCTGAATTCTGCGGCGGCTTCCAGCATCTTGCTCCTGAGCGCGGCCATGTATACTGGCTGTGCGCCAGGCGCCAGTGGCAACTGCCGATATCCATGACTGGAAACAGTTTGGCCATCAAAGTTAGATTTTTCTCCGGCTAACATGCTCTTTATTAACTGAGTGGTCTCCTTGACCCGGGAAAGTGGTTTTTCAAATTTCTGACCATGCCAGTTCTCCATCATCGTTTGGCTGGAAGAGCCCAGGCCGAGAATAAATCGCCCCTTAGATAGTTTGTGCAGCACATGAGCCGTGGAAGCAAGCACCGCTGGTGTTCTGGAATAAACAGGGATAATGGCCGTCCCGATCCGACACCGTTCAGTGTTCAGCGCAACAGCAGCAGCAGTGGTAAGCGCATCAACGCCTGAACTATCCGCAAACCATAGATCATCGTAGCCCTCCGCTTCAGCCCATTTGGCGAGTTCAATTGTCTCATCCACTCCGCGTGGATCAGGTAGCGTAATTGCTGTTCGCTGTGGAACCGCCATATCATTTCCTTTTTGGTTACTAGTATTAAATTTTTAGTTAGGGTTTCACGAACCCGCAGCTATCAATGTGATCGACGAAGAATCGAAAACCCGGTGCGATCAAACCAGAGAATAGGCAACTAAACGTCCCGGGAGACATCCTGGTACCAAACCTGTGGCGCTTCACCCGACGCCATCTCATGAATCCCGGACAGCTCTATTCGCCAGGGAGTCAATTTTAGCAATCCATATCCAGGATCATCCACGCCAGTCCATATCATGGCAGGATCCCACCCGAGCGGTGGCTCGGTTGATTTGAACAACTCCCATATACGCTCTTTGTCCGCAGGCTCATCGGCCCATTCTGCTTTGCAATCAGCATATATTTGTTTGTGATCAATATCCC
>CAZAZB010000088.1:0-12132 GCA_964489485.1 uncultured Pseudomonadales bacterium
ATTCGAATCACGTCCAACAATAAGGTTATATTCGACGCGACGGCAGTTCTTTCAACACTTGGTGCCGGGGCAGATGGGGCGATCACAATCATTGCGGACAACAACGGCGATGTGAGTGGCACAGGTAATGGCGAGGTCACCATGTCCAGTGGCGCCAGGGTGACGGCCGCAGGCGGTGCACCCATTAGTGTGACTGCTGGCGGAGACATTAGTCTGGCAGAGCTGAATGCCGGTGTGGTTGCAGCCTCCGTTGTCACCGTTGCCACAACAGGTGGCGGTATATTGGATGCTAATGGTAGCGATTTGAACCTGGTAGGCAGCACGATGACCCTAACCGCAGGCAATGGTGGAATCGATACCGACCTCATTGCATCTGGCGATCTGACTGCAACTTCCAGTGCCTCCAATGGCAATATCATCATATCCAGTCAATTCGGTGGAATAAGCCTTCTAACGGCTGATGCCGGGACAGGTAATGTCACAATCTCCGCGGAAGATGGTGGCATTGGTGACGAAAATGGAGACAACGTTGCAAACATCACAGGTAGCGTTGTGACGCTTACCGCGAATGGTTCAATCAATACGGATGTTGAAGCCGCGACAAGCTTTAGCGCGACCGTTCAAGATGCGGCAGCGATACCACAGAATGGTGCAATCACGCTCCGTAGTGCAGGTGACTTAAATCTCGGATCACTCGCAGCGGGTACAGGATCTGTCAGCATTACAGTCGCTGGTGGTATCAGCGATGCCAATGGCGGTGCAGCTAACATCATCGGTGGTGTGGCTAATGTCACCGCAAATGGTGGTGGGATAGACATTGATGTTGATGTCTCGGAAACGGTCAATGTGGATGTTTCAAATACGGCAGGTGCCGATCTTGATCTTGCCAGCATCAATGGTGATTTGAACCTTGGTAGCATTGCAACGGACGGAGGTGATATCTCGCTGACCTCTGCGGGTGCCCTGGCGGGGAGTGGCCTCATCACAGGCGCAGATCTGGTGATAGTAGCGCAAGGAAATGTCGGCTCTGGAAGCTCGAACCTGCGTACAACAGTTGATTCCCTGGATGCAACCTCTACAACCGGCGGTGTCTGGATATCAGAGACTGATGACTTATCGGTACCTGGGGTTTCGGCAGCAGGAACGGTACAACTTCAGACTGGAGGTGACCTTGCCATTGGTTCCTTATCCACGACGGGTGATTTGATCTTAAGTCCTGGTGGCTCGCTGACCAACCTCATTGGCAGCGGAGCGATTAGTGCAGATGGGTTGACCATTACAGGTGGTGGAACGATTGATGCGCTTGTCACAGCAGTATCGGGTTTGACTCTCGATGTTGCAGGCGCGGTTATCAACAATACCGGCGATGTGGAAATTTTTGATTCGACTATAGCGGGCGACTTCTCCCTGACAAATAACGGTGCCGTTTCGATCAACAGATTGGATGCGCAAGGCCAAGACGTTGTGATCAATGCAACGGGCCAGACTAATAATTTGAGTGGTGCGGCAGGTACAAATATCATTGCAGATTCTCTGGATATTGAAAGTGGCGCAATCCAGGGTCTGGATACTATCGTTGAGAATCTAAGAATCGTTGCCAGCAGCGCAATTATTCGAAATACCGGATCACTCAATGTCTCTGAAGCAACCACGACAGGGTTATTGAGCCTTGCGACGGATGCCGATCTGACATTGGGTCCAGTCACAACTGGTAGCACGAACATATCAGCCACAGGTTCAATTGAACTGGGTAGACTAACAGCCGATACTTCTGTGCTACTTTCTGCAGGAAACGCCATTACATCAACGATCACAGGCGAAAATATCTCAGCGACCAGCCTGACATTTCTAGGTGGCGGCGACATTGTTGAATTGGAAACAGATGTTGCCAACCTGGCCTTTACCGCCGGTGATGTCTCATTTGTTAATGCCAGGACACTTGATATATCCAACTCAACGGCCACTGGCGATGTGACCATCAGCAATACTGGGACATTAACCATCGGTAGAATATTCTCAGGAGGTGACGCCAATCTGACGACTATTTCTGGTGACACGGTATTGGGAAGTCTTGAAATTGCCGGTACGCTGGCTGTCATTACAGACGGTAGCATTCTGGACAACAATGGAAGTGACCTTAATATTACGTCTGTCCTGGGTTCTGCCCTCTCGGCGGGTGGCACAATCGGTTCACGTAATGAATCCATCGAGATCAACATCGGATCGACGCTAGAAGTACTTGCAGGTGGTGAAGATGAATTCGGCATTTCTGCGAACTTCAGTGGGGCAGTTGGCAATATTGCGATTGACCCATCAGTGCCTGGACTGGTCCTCTATGACCCAACGGGTAATAGTGATGGCATAGGAGAGGGTACGCGTATCATTGGTGGTGGTCGTTATGAGAGCGTCAACAATGCACTGACAGGGGATCTCAAGTTGCTTGACGGGGGTGTGCAGTTCGACACTCGCTTTAGATATCAGCAAATAACACAAGAGCTCTACCCTACAGACAGTGCAGCTTTCAAAATCTTCTACGGTGATCCAGGAGAAACCCAACTGCTCGAAGTTCAGGATATTCTGACCATGCCGACATCAAGCATCCAATTTGATGAATGGTTGAAAGAACAAGAGCTTGCAGCAACTGGAAATTCGAGCCTTGGTGGCAGATAAGTCTCAATCTAAACGGAACTAGTAATGGCGCATTTGCTTTTTTATTCACAGCCAACCGCACTTAACAAGGTGGTGCATAGAGAAACAAAAATCAAACCCATGGGGGATGATTACGGCTTTGCGCGTTCAACAAATTCCGTCATATTGGCAGGTGTTGAATTTTCCGAAGCTGCTAAGGAATATCCAATTGTTTTTGCCAAAGCCGGTGAATCTATTGTTCCCGTGGCTTTGTTAGGGCTCCGGAATGAGGAGAATCTTTTTGTGTACGAATCGGGTAACTGGGATGCACGCTATATTCCCGCATTCGTTAGGCGTTACCCATTTGTTCTGGCGGAGGCTGGTGATCAAAAACAACAAATGGTGTGTATTGACGAGGCCTATGCCGGTTTTAATGAAGAAAGCGGTGAAGCGCTTTTTGAAAACGATGAACCGGCTCCTGTTTTAGCGCAAGCTATTGAGTTCCTCGAAGAATATCAGCGTCAGTATGCTCGCACAGAAGCTTTCGTTAAGCGGCTACAGGATGCTGATCTTCTGATGTCGCTGAATGCAAAAATTGATATGAACGATGGTCAGCAGTTTGCACTTCAAGGGCTCCTGACAGTGGACGAAAAAAAGCTGCTGGAAATGGGCGATGAAGAGGCACTTTCGTTCTTTCGATCGGGCGAGCTTTCCTGGCTTTATTGTCACTTGATGTCGCTGGGTTGCATGGCTTCTTTGGTTGATAAGATTGCCAAGGCAAGCAAAGTTGATGCACTTAAAAAGGCACTCAGCGAAGGCAAGGAAAAGAAAAAGCCAAAAAAGAAAGCGGCGACAAAGGCTAAGGCATCGAAGCCAACCACGTGACATAAGTTAAGGAATCTGTCTTCGTCGATCCGATTCTATGGCGCTGCGTATGGTTGCCTGTGCCAGACACCCTAAATTTGATTTACATCAGTGCATGATGGCACCACGCGCTTATGATTCTCTGAAATGAACGATATCCAGTTCTGCATTCAGGAGGATCTACCATGGAGTTACGTGAAGTATTGGGGCGACGCCGTTCAATCAGATTTGTCCGTACTTACAAGCCCGTTGAACCCGAAAAAATACAGATGATGTTTGAGGCAGCTAGAATTGCCTCTCACTGGGGTAATGTCCAGTCATTAGGTGCTGTCGCCGTTCATCGTGAAACAGCCTCCCAGGAAGTACTTGACTCACTCGAAGCGACAATTGTTGGCTGGCAGGTCAGAAAAGCGCCGGTCGTCATTGTCTGGTATCTCGACCCGGAAATGGTTGAAGAGCAATCAGATCGATTGCGACAGCTAGTCGATGTCGGTGCTCTCGGTTTTGGAACCAAAGAAGAGAAAAAGAAGGCGGTAGAAGAGCAGTTGATTCCAGTCTTCACGGGTATTAAGGAAACTCTTAAAGAGCCTGGACTGAGCGAAATTGATTGCGGGCAGGGTATTGCGCAGGCAACGCTCATGGCGTATGAACTCGGTCTTGGCACCTGCTGTCTTGGCTCGCCATTCGGTGAGAAGATGTTCAAGGCCCTGGGGATTCCAAATCATTGCAGGTTCCTTCTTCTGCAGACGGTGGGTTACCCTGCTGAACATTGGGAAGCTGGAGGACAAAGGCCGCGCCAGGATTTCGGACGTCTATTCAAAATGAACAGTTATGAAACACCTTACCCCCGCAGTGAGGAAATGGTTGAAGAGTTAAAACGGGATAAGATGTTTACCCGACCTGCGCCCCTACCAGAACGTGAAGCAGAGTTGGAATATTTACAGAGAGCCTTCGATCTTGAGGCGCCAGGTTTGCTTTAATTCACCCGAATTTATATCGAAATGCCAGGAACAGAAACCGGAGGAGTATGAGATGAAGATGAATGCTTATGTTGCCGGGGTTGGTATGACCCCATTTGGCAAGTTCCTCGATCAGGGACTTAAATCCATTGGTGGGCAAGCCGTTACCCTGGCACTAAAGGATGCAGGTATTGATCCGAAAGAGATTCAGGCGGCATGGGTCGGTAATGCCGCTGCTGGTTTGGTCACAGGTCAGGAATGCATTCGCGGCCAGGTTGTACTAAGACCTGTGGGTATAGGACAGATTCCGATTATTAATGTTGAGAACGCCTGCGCCAGTTCATCAACGGCGTTTAATCAGGCGTGTGCGATGGTAACGGCAGGACTCTATGACATTGTTCTCGCGGTGGGTGTAGAAAAACTTCATGATCTGGATAAGCGCAAGTCGTTTTCTGCCTTTTCGGGTGCTGTGGATGTAGAGGCCATGGCAGAGATTATGGCAAACCTCAAGAAGAGTGCAGAGGCATCCGGCGCCACCAAGGCATCAGGGGGCGCGGGTGAAAACCGTTCGATGTTCATGGATATCTATGCCTCAGCAGCTCGTTCGCACATGTCGGCGTACGGCACGACGGTAGAACAATTCGCCGGTGTGTCCGCCAAAAATTCATTCCATGGCAGCATGAATGACCGGGCGCAATTTCGTGAAGCACTCACCATAGAAGATGTACTTGCATCGCCAATGATTGCCGAACCCTTAACGAGACCCATGTGTTCACCGATCGGTGATGGTGGTGCTGCAGTCGTTATCGTTAGCGAAAAGAAGAAAAATGAACTCGGTTTGAATCATGCAGTAAGAGTGCTCTCCAGTGCCTTGCATTCTGGTTGGGATCGTCAGCCAGGCGAGGCCGGTGTTGCAGAATATGCGACGGAGATCGCTTATAAAGAAACGGGACTGGGTCCGGAAGATATGGATGTTATCGAACTTCACGATGCATCTGCACCCGCAGAAATCATGGCATACGAATCGCTCCAGTTATGCGGCAAGGGTGAAGGTGGCAAACTTATTTCGGACGGTACAACCCGACTTGGTGGTCGACTACCGGTGAATACGAGTGGCGGTCTACTTCGCAAAGGTCATCCCGTTGGCGCGACAGGCGTGGCACAGATAGTAGAGTTAACAGAACAGATTCAGGGTCGCTCTGGAAAACGACAAGTGGAAGGGGCGCGCATAGGTCTTGCACATAATGGTGGTGGCTCATTGGGAACAGATGCTGCGGCTTTGTGTATTTCGATACTTAGTCAATAGTTCTTGGTCAATAGTTCTTAATCAATAGTTCTTAGTCAATTATCCAGCAGGTGTTAACACGGAAGAGAGATCATGTCTGAAGCTAATCAGTTAATTCTCGCGAATCTAATCGCGGCGAGGGCAGAGCAAAAACCGGACCTCGACATCCTGACATTTGAGGGCGCCGGCGTGCGCGATGACGAAATTCGGACTTATTCTGATCTCTGGCAGAATGGAAACAAAATTGCCGCTGGCTTGATCGAAAGAGGAATGGAAGTGGGCGACAGGTTCGCCCTTTTCATGAGAAACCATCCGGAATTTGTGGATACAATGGTTGGCGCATCAATCTCAGGCTGCGTTTTTGTTCCTATCGACCCGCGAACCAAAGGCGCAAAGCTTGCCTATACCTTAAACAATTCACAATGCAAAGGCATCGTGACGGCGGACTACGCGATACCTCATATCGTTGAGATTATGGATCAGCTACATCATCTCCAATGGATCTGGGTACTTGAAAGTGACGAGGGCGAGAATGTAGAAATATCAGAGCTGGGCAGTCAATACCCTAAGCAAATACGTCGTGTACGATCAGTGGCGGAAGTGCTTGATGTCCCGTTTCAGGCGATTGATGTCAAGGTGAAGACGGGTAAGGAGCCCCTGCAGATTATCTATACGTCGGGTACTACGGGTGATCCCAAGGGTGTTGTCCGTTCCAACGAATCTTATGGTGGTGCAACCATGTTCGGTGGCATGTTCGGTTTAAGTGAACAGGATCGACCCTATACGGGCTTGTCCCTAACGCATGGTAATGCCCAATTGATGACGCTAGGACCTACTCTGGGAATGGGGATGCGTGCAGTATTCAGTCGCCGGTTCACCAAATCCAGGTTGTGGGATATTGCACGAAAATATGGCAACACCTTCTATAATTTGTTGGGTGGGATGGCAATGGCAATTTATTCGGAACCAGAGCGTGACGATGATGCAGATAATCCCATTCAGTTTGTAATAAGCGCAGGCATGCCTTATGGAATATGGGAGCATTTTGAGGAGCGTTTCAATCTAAAAATTCTTGAGTGTTATGGAGCCATTGAAGGTGGGTTGGCGATTAAACCAATTGGGCAGGGACCCATTGGTAGTTTTGGTAAACCACCTCCTGGTGCCGAGATGCAAATCGTTGATGATCAGGACAATGAATGCAATCCCGGCGAACTCGGTGAACTGATTAGTCGGCCCATCGGTGCTGATCAGCCTGAGGTAGAGTATTTCGGCAACAAGGAAGCGTCGATAAGCAAAACCAGGGGAGGGTGGCTGCGCAGTGGTGATGTTTGCCATAGGGATGCGGATGGATGGTTTTTCTTTGATTATCGCAAAGGCGGTGGAATTCGCCACAATGGAGACTTCATCAATCCTGGTTTTGTGGAAGGTGTCATCGCCGAATGTACCGAAGTCACTGATGTGTTTGTTTATGGTGTCACCGCGAAATCAGGGTCTCCAGGTGAGAAGGACATCGTTGCGGCGATTGTACCAGTGGATGCAGCAACTTTTGATGCCCGTTCGGTTTTTAACAAATGTCGCAAAGACCTGGAATCGAATTTTGTGCCCTCTTACCTCCAGGTTGTGGGTGAAATTCCAAAAACTGCTTCTGAAAAACCTCAAGAGCGATTCTTGTTGAATGAGTTCAGTGAAGAGGCTGACAATATTTTTACAGAAACTTAATATTCGCGTAGAAACCCAATATTTTTACAGAAATAGTCTTTTTTTACAGAAACTTGATGTTTTTTTAGCCTAAATAATTGAAATTTTCGAATAAATCCCCATAATTCAGCCTTCCCAGGGGTATCAGGATTGATTACCCTGAGATTGGTTATGTTCTCGACAGAGCAAATTCATCGCAAATCGAGTACATCGCCCGAATAGCAAGGCTTCCCGGTCTATGGAAGAAAGCGACATCAGGCAATCTCGAACAAATAGTTAGTGGATTAACCCCCGTATAAAATTCAACTCATTGGAGAAGTGTGTGGTTCAAGGTACTGAAGTAATGGTGTGGAAGGAATTGGCTATAAGCAAACAAATTTTGCTTAAGACAGTGACTGATGCATTAGGTCTCGATTCAGAGTGTAGTGAAGCAGAGTTAAATGTAGCACTTGCAGAAGGTGTCAACAAAATATCAAAAGCAGGATCTATCGTTGCCCAGGCAAAAAAAGAGAATCAGGCGACAGTGGATAAGCTTGAAAACAAGTTACGGCTCAGCGAGAAGGCAAGAGAAGAACTTGAAACAAATAAGGTGGAGTTAGAAGCAGAGAACGCCCGACTCAATAACTTGCTGACAACAACCAGAAAGAATACTGAACAAGAAATCAAAAGACTCTCCGGCGAGGTTGAAGACAAGAAGAAGCAACTCAAGAATATTAATGTCATGCTCGCTGATACACCTGATAATGTTGTTAAGAAGCTTAAAACGTTGAACAAAAAGAAGTTTGACGACCAGAAAGCGAATAAGCGTCTCGAAGACGAACTTAAGAATATCAAAAAAGAAAAGCGTGAACTGATCGATCAAAAAGAGAAGCTCACTACCCAATCATCTCTCTTGGCTGAAAAGCATCGTGAGTTACAGACGCTGTCTCAAGATCAATTCACCCAACTTAAAGAGTTGGTAGAGGACGAATCAACTCTCAAGAAGCTGCCCGAGTTAGACGAAGAACTGTTAAATAGTCTTGCTGAGGCTGCGTAACTCAGCTCAGGGAGAAGATTTACCGGCGGGCGGTGCCTTCTCAGAATTCCGGATTCAGGCTAGTGCTAATCTTCATGCAATCAAACTGATTGAGTGCTAGATTAGCTGCCCTGCAGTAACAAAGATTTCTGATGGTCACGCACACAACCGGGCACAAGGTCGACCTTTCCACAAAACTCTATTATGGATTTGGTGCCGTTGCCAATGGTGCCAAGAGTAACGGTTTTAACTATCTACTCTTGTTTTACTATAGCCAGGTTATTGGCCTTCGGGCAGATCTGGTGTCTCTCGGTATACTCATTGCCCTGATATTTGATGCGGTGTCAGATCCTCTTGTGGGTTATCTATCTGATAATCTCCATTCAAAATGGGGCCGCCGACATCCCTTTATGTATGCGGCGGGTTTGCCGGTCGCTGTTGCCTATTATTTTCTCTGGTCTCCTCCTGCTTGGGATGAGTCAGCTTTGTTCCTCTATTTTGTGTGTATTGCGGTCACAATTAGAACGCTGATCACATTTTATGAGATCCCCTCCACAGCACTGGTCGCTGAACTTACCGATGACTATGATCAGCGAACCGAGATGATGAGTTTTCGGTTTTTCTTCGGTTGGTGGGGTGGCCTCACCATGGCTGTGCTCAATTATCTGGTCTTCTTGCCTGAAGAACTCGGCGGCACAGAATACATTCCTGGTTGGAGCAACTATGGTTTAACTGCATCCATCGTCATATTTGTCTCAATCTATGTTTCAGCGATAGGGACACATAAACACATTCCCAATTTGAGAAAGCCACCTGAAAAGAAACCATTCAAATTAAAGACGACGGTTGCTGAATTGAAAGATACCCTGGGCAACCGCTCTTTCTTCGCCCTGTTCATTTCTGCACTACTAACAGCAGTTGCGGCAGGTGTGTCGACTTCACTTAGCATCTACTTTGCCCGTCACTTCTGGGAGTTTACGACCTTCGAGATAGGTGTAATGAATCTGCCCTATTTCCTGTCGGCATTTATTGCACTCTTTTTGGCACCGATGGTTTCCAGAAAACTAGGAAAGAAAATTGGTGCCATGATTATCATGGGTTCCGCGTTTGCTCTGGCACCTTTACCCTACACTTTGCGATTGATGGGTTGGTTCCCTGAAAATGGCACGGATACATTATTTTGGACATTGATGGTCTTCAACACCATTGAAGTGACGCTGATTATAATGTCTTCTTCGTTGTTGGCTGCAATGATCGCGGATATGGTCGAAGACAGTGAGGTCAAGACAGGCAGACGTTCAGAAGGGATCTTTTTCGCGGCCAACAGCTTTGCGCAGAAAGCAGTGAATGGCTTTGGTGTGGTCGCTGCTGGCCAGATACTTGCCTATGTTCAGTTCCCGACCCAGGCGAAGCCAGGCGAGATACCCCAGGAAACCCTGTTCGATCTTGCTGCACTGTATATTCCTGTCATCTTGTTCTTTTATATTGCAGCATTGTCAGTACTCAGTTTGTATCAGATTAATCGAGAATCTCATCAGAGTAACCTCGACGTATTGGCTAGGGTGTGAATCGTGATTGTTTCACCACCAGTGTCCTTGGTCTATTCTCGGTCAAGCTCCTAGGATCTACAATCAGGCAGTCTTGTTGTGAAGATGAACTTTCAGCTCAGTGTTTCAGAGGCAGAATTTTTGCGTTTTTATCAAGGTAGCGCCCGCGAGGTTGTCGTGAATTCAACGGATGGCAGAACAATCAGGTTCCCAGCCAATCTGCTTCGTGACTTCATCACGCACGATGGTATCCATGGCTTTTTTGAGATTGAGTTTGATCCAGAGTTTCGTTTCAAGTCCTTAACCAGACTCGAGAGATAGACCCAATTGATAGTCATTGAATATCCTATCTGGCTGGAAAATAGATAGATGACATCCTGGTATTTACGCTACCTACCGCTGTTGTTTGCTGGTACATCTGCCTACAGCATGTCGACGCTGTTCAGTGCGCTGAAGCCTGTTCTATTGACACGTTTCGTAGAACAAGCCGGTGTGACTGAATCTTCTGCTGGCTTGATTGTGGCGATGCCATTTGTGGGAATCGCCATTTCTCCTATCCTGTCAGGACTGATCGTTGACCGAATGAACCTGTTTCGGCTGGCGGTCATATTTGGACCGATACTGGTTGCGGTTGAGCTGTGCAGTGCCTATTTCTACCAAATTGTTCCGTTACTGCTGCTCGCGCAATTCGTGGCCGGGTTATCCGTCGGCAGTTTGATGGGGGCGACTTCACGGCTTATTGCAACCAGCACAAAACCGGACCGAATTTTTGGCTTTGTCGACATGATGGCAGTTTTCCTAATGTCATTTATGGTGGCTGGTGTCGGAATAACCGTAGGCTACCTTGGATTAAAGGGAGGATATCTTTTCGCTGCATCTTTAGGAGCGGTCTTCAGTTGCTTCATGATCTATTTTGGTCGAAATATTTCAAACGAGGTTATTGTTTCTCGGAATCGTGCGCGGTTTGCCAGGATGCCTGTCATCACACGTCGATCAGTGGCAGTGGTTTTGATGGGTGTGCTCTTTGTCTCATCAAGCGGATTGGGTTTTGCTTTTATGTTTACACTGGCACTCAACCTCGGTATGGAGTACGCCTCCGCCGGTCAGTTTATTGGTATTCTGCTCTTCGTTTCTGCGTTGGCCTGTCATGTTGGTGGATGGACCAGTGCGAGATTTGGTCCGATCCGTCCTCTGGCAATCGCCTTTGTTCTCTGTGCGGTGGGCTGGTTACTGGCGATTAATGCAACCAATCAGTTGATGTTTATGGCGGGATTGGTTCCAGCTATATTTTCGCTGCAATTTTGTTTTCCAATACTACTGGCGCTCTCGGGTTCTCTGGATGAGGAGGGCAGGTGGGCAAGCATCGCTGCGCCCATACAGACCAGTGGCTTTGCCTGGGCTGCAATGATGGCAGGTATGATTGTCAGCTATTGGGATTTGCAGGCACTTGGTACGGCAACAGCAATTGGCATGTCTTGCTGTCTTCTCTTATTGATTTACTCTCGTCAGCCAGTGAAAAGCCACTAGCCATTAAGGAACTCCAAGGCAGGATTGGCAGACCCGACTCACTCAACGATTGAAAAGGGACTGTCTATTGCCTCAACGAGTGCTGCTCGTATCTGTTTGTATCTAGGAATTGACGATCTCTTTGACTGCTTCCAGTACTGTCGCCATTGGATTGTCGCTGTGACCGCCAAGGTTCCAGTAGGAGGGGAAAATCACCCCATTACCGCCCCGTTGGTTAAATCGCTGGATGTTATTGTCGCTATCATCCACCAATATTGCCTTGCCATGGGCAAGACGGTCCTTGTGCTCTGTGAATATGCAATCAGTGAATCCTTCACCAAAAAAGTTGCATAGCCATTGATACTTTCCTGCCAGACAGTCCGGGTATCCCGTAGGTGCCGTCAGGAAGATGACATGACCAAAACTTGCGAGTTCATAATACAAGTCGGGAAACCAGGGGAAGGGTGAGAGTTCCGCCCAGAAACGGGTGCCGAGCTGATCCAGGGCTGCAAACCATTGTGCCGGAGGCATGCCAATTAATTCTTCCGGATAGAATTCACCCGGGTACTCGGTTTGCCAGCGCTTGAGTAATTGTTCAGGATTGTGGCCAATAGCTCTGAGTCCGGGTGT
>CAZAZB010000089.1:0-12100 GCA_964489485.1 uncultured Pseudomonadales bacterium
CTGGATAAGCACCTTGAAAGGTTCGGAACCTATCTGGTCTTCCGGATAGGGCTGTGCAACTTGACGCAAGGTCGGGTGACCCATCCGAATAACCGTTTGTATCGTCATTTTTTTATTGTTCCTTGCTGTTTGTCAAACGAGAATCAGGGTGCATTCGACCCTGATCATAAGGCAATTTCCAGCTAGCTGACAAATGGCACCCTGGGCACGACGCACAACACCTTCCTGACCGTTCAGCCGTTGCCCTGGAAGGGGTTGAAGTTTATCGTTAAGTCATTCAATTATGGAGGATTGAGAAAATGAGGAGAAAACCAGATTTGTTGTTGCTGGTATTTATTGTTTTCGGACTCGGTGTGACCGTGAATGCGCTAGGACAGGTATTGGGATTTTGAGTAGTCATTGGAAAGTCACTCTGCCATGATTTTTTCTCTTTCTGTATAGATGACATCCAGCGGAATATCCCAGGGATTTGGCGTTAAGCGGGTTTCCTGAATTGAATGAGCGAGACCAATCAACAAGGGTTTTTCCAGCCCTTGCTGTGTTGGCGCAAATGTCCGGTCATAGTACCCCTTTCCCATGCCTAGTCGGTTACCCTGCCGATCAAATCCAACCAGCGGGCAGAAAACAATATCAAGCTCAGTCGGTTTAACACACGCCTCGATATTGAACGGGGGTTCGGAAATATTGTATCGATTTGTGAAAAGGGGTGTCGTTCCGGGAATAAATCGCTGAAACAAGAGAAGCGGTTGCGATTCGTCGTCCGACACCACGGGGAGATAGAGCTGTTTGCCCAATTCCTGGCACCTGGTCATAAAGAGACCGCAATCAATTTCGCCATCGTTAGGCAGATAAAATGCGATATGCCTTGCTGCGATAACATCTGTATCAACAGACAGCAATAATGAGATTTGCTCAGCGGCGGATTGTTGCTGGCAGTGACTCAGGGAGCGGCGACTGGAACGTAATTGTTGCCTGAGCGAGGGCATGACCGGGTCTGTTCCTAAACCTGTTTAAAGGTAGTTTAACGATTGGATTCGATGAGGTTTGACCAACAAATAAACAGTTCCCCAAATTGCCGCTGCCGTATAGGCCCTTGAACCCAGCGGTTCAAGGCGGTGGTCCCTATCTAGTCTTAGGCGTCCCGCAGCACGGGCATGCACATCAACTGCAATAAAAGACCTCCTGGGCGTCGCATAAAGGGTCGAGGACATATCGACTGGCCAACAACCCAGGGAACTTGGGAATGATTATATCCTAAGTTTCCCGTCGGTAAGTACGCTTTTCGACACAAGGAGGCCAGACTCGGCTATAAGGAAAATGGTGCCAGTTTGGTGCTTCTATGGCCTTAGGTCGGTTTTAATCGATTGATCGCCTGATCCAGCTTGCCCGTCAAGGCTTCCATCTCAATATCATGGTTTGAGACAACATCATCAGTTTTTTTTGTCTGGGCAATGAAGTCATTGGCGATATTCAACGCAGCCATTACCGCAAGCCGGTCCAGGCCAAAAACACTGGATGAGGCCTTGATTTCACGCATTTTTTCATCAACATACTGGGCTGATTGGTGTAATGCAGCGACTTCATCTTCCCCGCAGTTTACCTGGTAGTTTTTGTCCAGGATGGAGACAGTCACTGTTTGTGGGTCAGTCATTGTTAGTCCTGCTCAAGTGCTTTTAGGCGCATGATCATTGCCTCAACTTTGCTTTTGGCGAGTTCATTTTTTTCAAGTAGTCTGGTGCGTTCATGCAGCCACTTATCACGGTCAGCATGCATCACCGACTGCTGTCGCTCGAGTTCATCGCAGACTTCAATGAGTTCATCAATTTTCGTTTCTAACGCTTTAATATCCAAGCTTTTTTCCCATGACTGAACAGTAGCTCCGAAGGACAATTCACATTGACAGATGTGAAAGCCCAACTATAAAGGCAGGCTTCCCGACAGGTCAAATTTCGGAATTACATGGCTTTATGAATCCAGTGAAGTATTATGCGCAAAATTAGCAAATAAACTACCCAAATGGACCAGATGAACCATCAAACCCTTGAGGAGTATCTCAAAGACCTTGGTGTTGACCAGAATGCGGCTGAATTTCATGGCTTGATGACAGGTTACCTGTCTGCCAATCGGCAAACGACGGCGAACAAGCGATTGGGTCTGTTCGAAGAATGGCTGGACACACGGCTTGATTCTTCTGCTGCGGATATTCCAGAGAAACTATACGCCACTACCATGGAATCCCTGGGTGAGTATTCAGATTTCGAATTTCGCATTTTACTGCCTTCAGACGATGATTCGATCACTGCTCGCAGTTCAGCCCTCTCGAAGTGGTGTGCTGGCTTCCTCTCTGGTTTCGGGTCCGCAGGGCGGTTCGAACAGGCCGATCTCAGTCAGGATGTTTCAGAGGCGTTTGGTGATTTTTCTAGTATTGCAGTGCTGGCAGACGATGTACCTGAAGGGGAAGATAACGAAGCAGACTTGATGGAAATTATTGAGTTTGTGCGAATCTCGGTTCTGTTGATATTCATTGAATGTGGTGAGAACAAACAGGTCCACTAGCCATACGACCCCAACCAGGTTGATCAGGACGAACAGAATAAGTGGAAAGACAACAAAAAAGAAAGACCTAACCCAACTAGCATGAAAACCAGGAAAAATATAAAGATTGGTTTACCAGACTTTGCAAAGCGTCGGAAAGAGCTGATGGCACTGATGGAACCCAATAGTATCGCGATTCTGCCCAGTTCGCGGCTGCAGACGAGAAATAGCGATGTGGAATTCCGATTTAGACAGGACAGTGACTTCCATTATCTTACGGGGTTTGACGAGCCGGAGTCTGTGTTCGTACTGGTACCGGGTAGAGAGCACGGAGAAGCGATCTTATTCTGCCGGGAGCGAGACGATGAGCTGGAGAAATGGCATGGCAAGGTGACCGGACCAGAGCGTGCCATGCAGCTATTTGGTCTTGACGATGCCTTTCCCATTACCGATATTGATGACATCATCCCCGGACTGATTGAGGGTAAAAGCAAGTTGTACTATGCCATGGGCGCTAATGGTGAATTCGATGCTCAGATCATTGGATGGGTCAATAGTATTGCGGCCAGTAATCAATCAGGAACACAGCCCCCGGGCGAATTTGTACAGTTGGGGCAATATTTACATGAACTTCGGCTGTTTAAATCACCGAGAGAGATCGAAGTCATGCGCCGTGCGTCCGAGATCACGGCAGAGGCCCATGGCAGAATTCTCGCAAGGACGGTTCCAGGCATGTACGAATATGAACTGGAGGCTGAACTGGAATATTGTTTTGCCAGGAATGGGGCTCGATCACCTGCCTACCCAAGTATTGTTGGCGGCGGCGGCAATGCCTGCATTCTCCACTATATTCAGAATGATGACATTCTGGGCAAAGGGGATCTGGTTCTGGTAGATGCCGGAGGTGAGTATCAAAACTACGCAGCCGATGTCACTCGTACTTTTCCTGTGGGCGGTAAGTTCTCAAAGGCACAAAAAGCACTATATGACATTGTACTGGATGCCCAGCTTGCTGCTATCGAACAGGTACAACCGGGTAATCTGTGGAATCAACCCCATGATGTCGCTGTCCGGAAAATAACGGAAGGTCTGATCACGCTGGGTTTGCTGGAAGGTGAGCTGAAAGAATTGATTGACACAGGTGCTCATAAGAAATTCTACATGCATAAGACCGGGCACTGGTTGGGGCTGGACGTTCATGATGTTGGCGAATACCAGGTCGGCGGTGAGTCACGCGTTTTTGAGCCAGGCATGGTGACGACTATTGAGCCGGGTATTTATATAGACGAAGACTGTGAAGATGTGCCCGCTGCCTACCGTGGAATAGGTATCCGTATTGAAGACAATGTTCTCGTGACTCGAACGGGGCATGATGTGTTAACACAGATGATTCCCAAGACCATCGAAGACATAGAAGAAGCAATGGCACAATCGCCCAGGCTGGATTGACATTGCCGGACAGGGTCAGGCGAGTGCGCATTCGACTGGTGTGTCACGTTGAGGGGGTACCAACATGGAAACTAATTACGATCTTGTGATTATCGGTGGCGGCCTGGTGGGATTGTCTCTGGCGGCTGCACTCATTGATACCCGGCTGACCATGCTGGTTGTTGATGCGCGTCCGAAACCCAAACCAATAGCAGAACCAAAACAAAGCGCTGACAATTCAGTCGAAGGCAGTTCAATGTCATCCGGGATCGCGCCCAGAGTTAGCGCCATCAGCCGGACATCCGCTGAATTTCTGGCGAAAGTCGGCGCCTGGCAAGAGATACAAGATGGGTCACTATCACCCTATGCTGCCATGCATGTCTGGGATGGTTCTGGCACATCTCATATCGAATTCGGGGAACCGGGCGGTTCAGGCGCGCCACTGGGGCATATCATTGAAAACCGGGAAATTGAACTGGCCTTAACGAAGGTATTGGATGCACAAGCGAATGTAGCCGTAGAATGGAATGGCAGTCTCCATGCACTGGACTTAACTGAATCTGGTTACAAGGTTGAGCTGGCGGATGGTCGAATGACCTGTTGTAAATTGCTGGTGGGCGCAGACGGCGGGCAATCAAAAGTACGGGAACTGTGCGCCATCCGGACACTAGGTTGGCCCTACGGGCAAACAGCTCTGGTAACGACAGTGCAAACTGAAATGGCACATCAGCAGATTGCCAGACAATGTTTTACCAAAAAAGGACCCCTGGCATTTCTGCCCCTGAGGGATCAGCACCTCTGTTCAATCGTTTGGTCTGTCGAAGAGGCGGAGCCATTGCTGGAGCTGACGGATCAGGAATTTTGTATCTCGTTGGAGAACGCATTCGAAGGGCGCCTTGGGCATGTCCTGGCTGTTGACCAACGGTTCTCTTTCCCCCTTGCACAACAGCATGCCAGGCACTATGTTGGTCGTCACATGGCACTCATCGGTGATGCCGCCCATACAATCCACCCGCTTGCGGGCCAGGGCGTCAATCTCGGTTTTGCAGATGCCCGATGCCTTGCCCAGGTGTTAAAGGATGCCCGGCTGGAGGGTAAGTTGCCAGGTGATCTATCAATGTTGAAGCGATATCAAAGAAAAAGGCAGGTTGACAATGTGGCCATGGCTACTGCGATGGAAGCCTTCAAACGGATCTATAATACTGACAATCTGGCCATTAACTGGGTGCGAAATACCGGGATGAAGATTGTTAACGACAATGCTACCGTCAAGGCGATACTGGCAAGACTTGCCGGGACATAAGTCTTCCTCGGTTTACCTTAATCGAAACGTTTTAAACTGATATCATCTGCCGGGGGTCGGAGATTCCACAGATTTTGGCAGGTCCCAATAAATCGTCCACACATAAGAATTTGGATGCGAGGTCCACATGATAATGAAAAAAATAGTCTTTCTGCTGCTCGGCGTTTTGTCTATCAGTGTCTCTGCTGCGAATAAGCCCAATTTCCTGATCATCTGGGGGGATGATATCGGTATCACCAACATCAGTGCCTACAGTGATGGCATTATGGGTTACCGTACGCCGAATATTGATCGTCTCGCCAGGGAAGGGATGCGTTTTACCGATTATTATGGTGACCAGAGCTGTACCGCCGGGCGATCAACTTTTCTCACTGGACAAGCCGGTTTGCGTACAGGTCTTACCAAGGTGGGCTTACCGGGTGCTGATAAGGGATTGCAGGATCGTGACATTACCATTGCGGAAGTGCTGAAAGATGAGGGTTATGCCACGGGTCAATTTGGTAAGAACCACCTGGGCGACAAGGATGAGTTTCTCCCCACCAACCACGGTTTTGATGAATTCCTGGGTAATCTATATCACCTCAATGCTGAAGAAGAACCTGAGGATGAAGATTACCCAACTGATCCGGCATTTAGAAAGCGCTTTGGTCCCCGGGGGATCATCCATTCCTACGCGGATGGCCGGATAGAAGATACCGGCCCGCTGACCCGAAAGAGAATGGAAACCAGTGATGAAGAATTTGTCGCTGCTGCGCAAACCTTTATTGCCAAGTCTGTCAAAGCAGGGAAGCCGTTTTTTGTCTGGTTAAACACCACGGGCATGCACTTTCGCACTCATCGCGCCGCGAAGCATAAAGGCAAGTCAGGGCAGGGCTTTTACAATGATGTGATGGTTGCCCATGACGAGCTTGTGGGCTCAATGCTGGATCAATTGGATGACCTGAAAATCGCGGACAATACCTTCGTCATGTACTCAACGGACAATGGTGTTCACTTCAATACCTGGCCAGATGCTGGCATTACTCCTTTCAAGAGTGAGAAAAATACCAATTGGGAGGGCGCATACAGGGTCCCCGCAATTGTTCGTTGGCCGGGCAAGATCAAAGCCGGGACCATTTCGAATGAGATAATGTCACATTTGGATTGGATGCCAACAATTGCAGCGATGGCAGGGGAGCCCAGACTAAAGGAAAAGCTACTGAAAGGTACTCGAATAGGCTCGAAGCAATCAAAATTGCATCTCGATGGATATAATTTTGTTCCCTACCTGACCGGTAAAATTGATAGTGGACCACGCGAAGTATTCCACTATCTGGATGATGGCGGTATGCCCGTCGGTATTCGGGTCGGCGACTGGAAAATCATTTATGCAGAAAATCGTGGCAAGACGTTTGCTCTCTGGGCGGAACCTTTTGTGCAGTTACGGATGTTTAAGATCTACAACCTTCGGCGAGACCCTTATGAGCGTGCTGATGGTAATGCACAGGTGTACTGGGATTGGATGGTTGATAAAGCGCCTCAGGGATACCTCGGTCTTTCCAAGACGGCTGAATTTCTGATGACTTTCAAGGAATATCCACCGAGCCAGGAACCTGATTCATGGGCGATTGAAAGTGTGACCAGGAAGATTCTCGGTACAAAATAGTCAAACACGCCGTTCTCAACGGTCTTGAGGACGGCGCATTGCTCTCTCCTGATTGGGCGGGTGGGCTTCGCCATCAATGGACTGCATCACCTTGAATAGAATTGCGACAGATCCTGACGAGGATTTGATGCACCGCTTCACATAAAAAGATTACAATAGCGCCCTTCGAATTTACCTGGGCGAGATTGATGGGTTCAACAACCCCCCTGTACGAGCAGCATGTGGCAGCAGGTGCCAAAATCGTTGATTTTGGCGGTTGGGATATGCCTGTTCATTACGGTTCGCAGTTGGAAGAACATCATCAGGTTCGCCAGGATGTTGGCATGTTCGATGTCTCGCACATGACCGTGATTGATATCACAGGCGCTGGCAGCACTGCGTTTCTGACCCATCTGCTTGCGAACGATATCCGCAGGCTAACGCTGCCCGGTAAAGCCCTTTACAGCGCAATGCTCAATGAAGCAGGTGGCATCCTTGATGACCTGATCGTCTATAACAATAGCCATGAGCAAGAGACTCGCTATCTCATGGTGGTCAACTGCGCGACCCGGGAAAAGGACCTGGCCTGGATCAACGCACAGGCGCAGAATTTCGATTGCACAGTCACTGAACGATCGGAACTCGCTATTGTTGCGCTTCAGGGTCCAAATGCGATGCAGGTGTTTGAGAAGGTTGTTTCCACAGAAACACAGAACGTCGTGGCATCGTTGAAGATCTTTCAGGGCGCCTACAGCGGCGACTGGTTCATCGCTCGAACGGGTTACACAGGTGAAAAAGGAGTAGAGATTATTTTGCCTGCCGCAGATGCAAAAGGTCTCTGGCGTGACCTTGGCGCTAATGGCGTCGCCCCTATTGGTCTTGGTGCAAGGGATACCTTGCGTCTAGAGGCGGGTATGAATCTTTATGGCAGCGATATGGACGAATCAGTGACCCCTCTTGAATCCAATATGGCATCGACAGTTGTGATGGATGATCATGATTTTGTCGGAAAGCGGGCGCTGCAAACAAGATTGGATGCTGGCATCGAACAGCAACTCATCGGTCTTGTGATGACAGAACGCGGTGTACTTCGAGCACACTATCCTGTCTTTTGTGATGGCATCGAAGTGGGAGAGATCACCAGTGGTGCTTTTTCACCGACCCTTCAGCACTCGATAGCGTTTGCGCGAGTATCACGTTCCGATGGTGAAATGACTGTGGCGATTAGAAAAAAAGTAGTGAAGGTACTGGAAGTCAATACGCCATTCGTTCGTAATGGGAAAAAGGTGTATAAAAGTCGATAGGGTGCTGCTGGCGCCAGTTGGCGAAATAGCATGCCCCTCGGACTAAATCGATTCGTTAGGCAAGGAACTGGAAAATGACAGATGAGAGTAGAGAATTTCGCGACAACGTGAAATATGCAAAAACCCATGAATGGGCAAGACTGGAAGAAGACGGAACTGTAACCGTAGGTATATCGGATTATGCTCAGGATTCTTTAGGTGATGTGGTTTATGTCGAACTACCAGAGATGGAAGACGAGTTAGCAGCGGGAGATGAAGCTGGCGTGGTTGAATCTGTTAAAGCCGCATCGGATATCTACTCACCTGTTACAGGTAAGGTCATTGCGCTCAATGATGATCTTGAGGACGCGCCGGAAATTGTCAACGAATCACCTTTCGATAAAGGATGGTTCTACAAGTTAAAGCCAACCGATGCCAATGAATTAGAAGCACTATTGGATTCGGCCGCCTACCAGAGCCTCTGTGATGAGGAAGCGCACTAACGGCTTGATGTGTTGAGCCCGTATTGCCCCGTACAACCACTACAAACCCAGACAAGTCGCCCTGCAACCCGAGAAGTTCAGGATGACGCGAGATATTAACAAGGGATAACCCATGCCATTTGTGCCACATACCCACCAAGATGAGCAGCAGATGTTGCAGGCAATTGGTGCGGGGTCTATCGAAGACCTTTTTGATGAAATTCCCCAGGCGCTACGAGCGGGTGAATTGCGACAGACACCGGAGGGAATCTCCGAGATGGCGCTGTTGCGATTGATGAATGAGCGTGCGGCGATGGATGAAGTAAAGCTGTCTTTTCTTGGAGCCGGCGCATACCCACACCATATTCCGGCTGCGGTATGGGACCTGGTCAGCCGTGGTGAATTTCTAACGGCTTACACGCCGTATCAAGCTGAAGCGAGTCAGGGTACGCTGCAAACGATCTATGAATTTCAGACGATGATCTCGAGATTAACGGCAATGGATGTCGCCAATGCCTCGGTCTACGATGGTGCCTCTGCAATGGCAGAAGCCATACTCATGGCTATTCGAGCCAATCGAAAATGTAAGTCCCGCAAGGTCTTGTGCGCCGGGAATGTCCACCCAAACTACATTGCTGCCTGTAGGTCAATTGTTAGTGCCCAGGATATTGAGATTGAACTAGCGCCCTGGAACGCGGCGGATGGCTGTATTGACCTGTCAGAATGGTCAACGGATCAGAGCTATGCAGCGCTTGTGATTTCCTACCCAAATTTCTTTGGTGGGCTTGATGAAGTTGATAAACTAACTGACTGGGCGCACCAGCATGGCGCTCTGCTGATTGGCGTCGTTAACCCCACTGCTCTCGCACTATTAAAGCCACCCGGACAATGGGGTGGGCAGGGTGCAGACATTGTTGTTGGCGAAGGACAACCGCTTGGAATACCCGTTTCTTCCGGTGGACCCTATCTTGGCTTTATGTGTTGCAAGCAGGTAGTTGTTCGGCAGATGCCCGGCAGGATTATCGGTAGAACAGTCGACCTGGACGGTAAAGAAGGCTTCACACTAACCTTGCAGGCACGCGAGCAGCATATCCGTCGTGCAAAGGCGACTTCAAATATCTGCACCAATCAGGGATTGTTAGTTACCGCGGCAACAATCTATCTAAGTCTGATGGGCGATGCCGGATTGTCTGAAGTCGCCAAACAAAGCCATCGAGGCCTTATGTTGCTGCTGAAAAAGCTGGCGGTACTGCCCAATGTCGCACTGCAGTTTACAGGCCCGCATTTCCATGAAGCTGTACTAAAATTACCCTGTGCCGCAAAAGAGGTTCTTGCCCGAATGGAAGCGCAGGAAGTGCTTGCTGGACTCGATCTTGGTCAGATGTACCCTGATCTTGCCAATTGCCTACTGGTCAATGTGACAGAAACCAAATCTGAACAGGATCTGGACGATTTTGTTTCTGCTTTGACATTGGCGTTGGAGGTTTAAGCTATGTTGATCTACGAGATAAGCAGTGCTGGCAGAAGTGCAAAGGCGCAATACAAGAAGACAGACCCGGTTGACGATTTACCAATAGCACATTTAAGAACAGAATCTGCGGGTCTTCCTGAAGTGTCAGAGCTACAGGTTGTTCGGCATTTCACGAACCTGTCTAAAAAGAATTTTTCTATCGATGGGCAATTTTACCCACTTGGCTCCTGCACCATGAAGTACAACCCCAGAGGTGTTCACAAGGCCGCCAGTATTCCAGGCTTTCTTAACAGGCACCCACTGGCGCCCGTCTCAAAGAGCCAGGGCTTCCTGAGTTGCCTCTATGATTTACAGGAGTATCTGAAAGATGTTACCGGGATGCAGGCAGTTTCCCTGACCCCGATGGCCGGGGCTCAAGGCGAATTCGCCGGCGTAGCGATGATTCGCGCCTATCACGAGAAAAATGGCGATTCACAACGGCAGGAAATACTCATTCCAGCGGCAGCACATGGTACCAATCCTGCCACAGCGGTAATGTGCGGTTACAAGGTCAGGGAGATTCCCGTGACAGAGGAAGGTGATGTTGATCTTGGGGCACTCAAAGATGCAGTCGGACCACACACAGCGGGTCTGATGATGACCAATCCTTCTACCTGTGGTGTGTTTGAACGGCAGATCGAGGAGATTGCCTCGGTAGTTCATGACGCGGGCGGCCTGCTCTATTACGATGGCGCAAACCTCAATGCTATTCTCGGCAAGGTAAAACCCGGAGACATGGGTTTCGATGTCTTGCACATGAACCTGCACAAGACATTTGCGACGCCTCACGGCGGCGGTGGACCAGGTTCGGGACCTGTTGGTGTTGGGGCAAGGCTGGCACCTTTTATACCGACACCGATTGTGGGTAAGCGTCAGCAGGATGGTGAAGATCATTACTACTGGTGCGATGAAAAAGAGATCCCGGATACCATTGGTAACCTGTCTGCCTTCATGGGTAATGCCGGTATCCTACTTCGTGCCTTTGCCTATGCAAGGTTGCTTGGCAAGGATGGGATGCACCGGGTAGGTGAATACGCCACCTTAAATGCAAACTACATGGCACGAGAGTTAGAGAAAGCTGGCTTCACGCTAGCTTACCCTGATCGCCGTGCAACCCATGAATTTATCATTACCCTATCGAAGGAAACGAAAGCCTATGGCGTTAACGCCATGGATTTTGCAAAACGGCTATTGGATTATGGCTACCACGCGCCAACGACCTATTTTCCTTTGTTGGTGCCAGAGTGTTGGCTAATAGAGCCAACAGAAACAGAAAGCCGCGAAGAAATTGATGGTTTTGTCGAAGTAATGAAAAAGATTCTGGAAGAGGCAAAGACTACGCCAGAAACCGTCACCACGGCACCCCATACTTTATCAGTTAGGCGATTGGATGACGTAAAAGCTGCCAGAGATCTGGATCTAGCGTTTATCGAAGGTCGTTGATCAGAACCTTGTTCATATCCTCCAGTTGATGCCCGAGGGCAGCGAACAGCAGTAGTATGTGGGGCAACTTATCTGTTTCTGGTTCATCCTGGGCAAGGATATCCACCGCCTGGTTCAATGTTGTTGAATAGTCTTGTGCTAATTTTTTGTCTAGCTGGATGAGTACAGGAGCGAGTAGGGATTTTTGGCCGCTGATCTCGTCTAATACAGCCACTTGGCTACGCAGATCAATCCAGGATGTACCGCTGAACGTCGAATGCCCTGATCTTTGGGAACCGATGTAATTCACTTCAGCGAACAACAATTGTACCGACGTCAATAGCCTCTCTATGACCTGTTTGATCCCCTCATGAGCCGGTTGATCTGAATTTTGGACATCAGCGATGAGTTCAGCGTTGATCCTGGTCGTTTTCTCCAACCTGGCGCGGATATCTTTATCCATCATGTTAAAGATGACGGCCATCATCTGTCGACGCCGGAACGGCAGGGACT
>CAZAZB010000090.1:0-7378 GCA_964489485.1 uncultured Pseudomonadales bacterium
CTGACGGGTCGAAAGATTATCGTCGATACCTATGGCGGTATGGCAAGACATGGTGGTGGTGCCTTCTCCGGCAAGGACCCATCAAAAGTAGATCGCAGTGCTGCTTATGCGACACGATATGTCGCGAAGAACATTGTTGCAGCAGGATTGGCAGACAAATGCGAGATCCAGATTTCCTATGCCATCGGCGTGGCAGAGCCCACATCTATCAGTATCGATACTTTTGGTACCGGCAAAATCCCCGAGGCAGAAATTGAGGCACTGGTCGCTGAACATTTCGACCTGCGACCAAAAGGTCTCATTGCCATGTTAGACCTGAAAAGACCCATCTACATGCAAACAGCAGCCTATGGTCATTTCGGCCGGGAAGAAGACGATTTCACCTGGGAGAAGACCGATAAGGCTGATGTTCTGGCGAAAGCACTCTAGGATATGGCGAATATGAGTGATAGAGAGGTACAGCCGACGACTTCACGACGATTCAGTTTCGAGTTTTCTGCACCAAAAAGCGACGATGCGATCGAGAAACTGAGGAAAGTCCATCGCCGACTCTGTGAGTTTAATCCAGACTTTTTCTCTGTCACCTATGGTGCCGGTGGCTCAACCAAAGATGGAACCAAACAAGCCGTTCTGGATATCAATGAAGCCGGAAGTGAGGTCGCTCCGCACCTTTCATTCGGTGGTGATAACCCTGACAAGATAGAAGGCCTTCTCCAGGAGTACAAGAGTGCTGGCGTGAAGCGCGTCGTTGCTCTACGGGGAGACATTCCTTCCGGGATGGGATCATCCAGCAACATGGCATACGCCGACGAACTGGTGAGGTTCATCAGGGAAAAAACCGGAGATCATTTTCACATCGAGATAGCAGCCTATCCTGAAGTTCACCCCGAATCGATTGATGCAGCAACAGACATCAAGTTCTTCAAACAAAAAGTGGAAGCCGGAGCCAATAGCGCGATAACCCAATACTTCTACAATCCTGACGCCTATTTCAAGTTTGTTGATTCCTGCGCTTCCGCGGGTATCAACATTCCCGTGGTGCCGGGCATAATGCCCATCACCAACTATAGAGGTCTCGTTCGTTTTTCAAGCAATTGTGGCGCGGACATTCCCAGATGGGTCCTGAAGCATCTGGAAACTTACGAAAACGACCCTGAAAGTCTGAAGGCCTTTGGTGATGAAGTCGTGACTAATCTTTGCCAGCGACTATTAGACGGGGGTGCACCAGGACTCCATTTTTACACTTTGAACCAGTCACTACCCACCCTTCGCATCTGGCGTAATCTGGGACTCTAGAGGCTGTTTCTGGTAGATTCACCCTGGTGCACATCCCAAGAATCTACATTAGCCAGGATCTCATTGTTGGTGAGAAGCTC
The DNA here is from genome assembly GCA_964489485.1 of uncultured Pseudomonadales bacterium. GTDB lineage: Bacteria > Pseudomonadota > Gammaproteobacteria > Pseudomonadales > Azotimanducaceae. The sequence continues at coordinate 1,377 of CAZAZB010000090.1, forward strand.
TCTCTACCTGAGGATTCATCGCATCACATACAGCATGTGTTACGCCTCAAAGCGGGCGATAAATTGCGACTCTTCAATGGTCAGGGAGGTGAACATCCGTCCAATATCATCGGAGCATCGAGGCACCGTGTAGAGGTTCACATAGGCGAGCTAATTGTCACCGACTGTGAATCCTCCCTCGACATTACCCTTGGAATCTCCATATTGAAGCGCGATGCCATGAGCGCAGCATTACAGAGAGCAACCGAATTAGGTGTTTCCAAAATTATTCCAGTGATAACGGCAAATAGTGCTGTTTCCAATAAACAGGTACAAAAACGAGAACAACAATGGCGTTTGATTGTTCAGTCTTCATGTGAACAATCCGGTCGCGATCAACTACCTTCTATCACCGGGGCTTACACCTTTGACAAATGGTTAGAGAAAACATCAGGTCACGATTTGAATTTGCTAGCATCCCTGTCTTCTTCTCATCGCCTTTCAGAAATAGACGCCAAACCAGAATCCATAGGACTATTAATCGGTCCGGAGGGAGGACTTACGGCCGACGAAGAAACCCGGGCGATAGGCAGCGGGTTTGCTGCTATTAGATTTGGCGGAAGAATACTTCGGGCTGAAACAGCACCCGCGGCACTGCTCTCACTACTGCAATATCGTTGGGGAGACTACTAAGGTTAGTCATTCATTACTTTTCTGATGGACGCTTCGACATAGTCCAGATCCGGGATTGAAAAAATTTCTTCTTCAAACCTCACCCGTGACGATTCTGTTATCTCTGGCGACTCCGGCGTTGTAAATAGCATGGCCTCTTCCAGATCAACCTTTCTTGGTAGCGTCTGGGCGACCATTGCATGATAGGGCAGGTCACTCTCGCCGCTGAGTCCCTTTAAAATAACGAGGCTCGCCGATGAGACACTGACCAGAGAAAAACTGGCACGCTCCACGGTTAACATCTCAAATGAAGTTACAGGCACCTGTACACCACGCCAACTCAGAAGCCCCAGCAACCAATCTGGCGTATCTTCAACCCTCTGTAGCGGCTCATAAGGAATGATCTCCGCAACTGTAGATTCCGGTATTAGCACGCCCTGTTTTTGCATGGAAATGACATAGGTCGCCAGAGAATCGTTGGATGAAAGTTCAGACATTTAGCTGTTACCTGTTAGTTGCTACCCGTTGGTTGCTACCTGTTAGTTATTACCTGTTTCTGCGAGCACTTCTTCGATGGTCGCGAGCAAACTGGCTTCCTGGAAAGGCTTACCCAGATAGCGATTGACGCCTAACTCCAACGCCTCCTGTTTGTGCTTTTCACCCGTACGTGAGGTAATCATAATAATAGGTAGATCTTTGAGTCTTTTATCGTGACGCACTGTCCGCAGGACTTCGAAGCCGTCCATACGAGGCATTTCAATATCAAGCAGAACAACGTCAGGATAAATATCCTGTAGCTGGCCGACAGCATCCACACCGTCTTTTGCTGTAACAACATCCCACCCCTGGCGCTCCATCAGCCGAGATGTCACCTTTCTAACCGTCACTGAATCATCAACAATCATGACCGTTTTTACATGTTTTTCCGGTTGCAGGGAGACCTCCTCGATCTCCATTAAATCTTCTTTGATTGCCGTAAACTGTAAATCATGTGTCCTGACCAGCGCCATAACATCAAGAATGACGACAACGCTACCATCGCCGAGCACAGTTGCCCCGGCAATACCACCGACATCACTAAACTGGGGCCCAAGCGTCTTCACGACGACTTCTCGGGAACCAATGACACGGTCTACCTGCAAGGCAACCGCATTGTCGCCACTTCTGGCCAGTATCACAGGCAGCGGCGCTACCTGGCCGGTCAGGTTAGGAGCATCAGATTTATCGAGCATCTTACCCAGATAGTCCAGACGATAAGGTTGACCTGCATATTCAAATCGCGGTGCATCAGGCTGATAGTAGGCTTCAAGTTCATAGGGACTTACGCGAACAATCCCCTCTATCGTATTAAGAGGTACGGCATAAGTTTCTTCTCGCACAATGACCATCAGTGCGCGATTAATAGATACGGTAAAGGGAATTCTAATCGTAAATTCGGTACCCACACCAAGTGTCGAATCAATGCTAATGGAGCCACCCAGTGACTTAATTTCGCTGGTCACAACATCCATGCCGACGCCACGCCCGGATATTTGTGTGAGTTTTTGCGCCGTACTAAAACCGGCATCCATAATAAACTGCATCACTTCCTGATCTGACATCACAGTTTCAGCAGTTATCATTCCCTTTTCTATGGCTTTTAGTCTCACTGCTGCAACATCGATCCCACCACCATCATCGCTCACATTGAGAACAACATATCCGCCCTCCCTGGAGAGTCTTAAGCTGATTCGCCCCTGGGTTGGTTTTCCCACTTCGTTTCTTTTTTCTGCTGATTCAATCCCGTGGTCGACAGCGTTACGCAACATGTGTTCAAGCGGAGCGACGATTCTTTCAAGTACACTCCTATCCAACTCGCCCTCTATGTTAAATGCATCAAACCTGACGGCCTTCCCTATCTCGCTGCTGATTTGTCTAACAATTCGTCGAAGCCTCGGTATTAAACGAGCAAAGGGAACCATGCGAGTACGGGTTAAACCTTCCTGTAACTCACTCCCAATCCGGGCCTGTTGGTGCAACAGAGTCTCTGCGTCCCGACTGCTATTGACCAGCGTTTCCTTTAGGTCCAGCATATCTGATGAACTTTCATTCAATGTCCGGGATATTTCCTGGAGCATCGTGTAGCGGTCCATTTCCAGTTCGTCGTAGGACGAGTCACCATCGGCCGAATGTGACCTGATCAGGGTCTCTCTGGACTCTGCTTCAATTTCTAATCGTCTAACCTGCTCTCGAATACGAAGAATTGTTTCTTCCATTTCTTGTAGTGATTCGCCAAAGTCGGAAATCTGCTGTTCAACGCGACCCCGGGTGATACTAGATTCACCCGCCAGGCTGATAAGTTCTTCTAACAGATCAGATGAAACGCGGACCATTTCCTGTGATTGCGATTGTGATGGTGATGAAGGTGTGGCGCTTGATTGTTCGTCTCTGGCGGCCTCCGGTCTATCTGTCGGTTGCGTTTCACCCGCTTTAGAAGTGGAGACATCGCCAGGTAAATCTTGAGTCAGTGAATCCAATTCTGCCTCAGTGGCTTCATGGCTGGCGAGCTTCTCGTAAATACCCACCCGCCGCGTAATTTCGTCCTGACGCTGATTTAGGAATGCGAAGAAAGCGGCATCCAGCGCAACTGGATTCTGCTCGATTGACGCAAGGTAGGTTTCAAAATTATGCGTGAACTCACCGAGACTATTCATTCCTGCCATCCGAGCGCCACCTTTTAAGGTGTGCAGGTGCCTGAGCAGGTTCCCGGGGTGCGTGGGGTCTGTCGTATTTTCACTCCACGCCTGAATACTCTGGTCGATTCCTTCCAACAGTTCTTCTGTTTCCTCAAGGAATATCGGCAACACGTCCTTGTCGATTTCGTCCGAGGGCAAATCAAGCGTATCAACCGCTGCATCAGGTGCCATTGCAGCAAGACCAGCAGTGTCCAGTGATATTGCTGGCGTTTCCCCGGTATGTTCGCCGTCAACACTACCATCAGGAATTCTATCGGAGCTGCTACTTTGATCCTGTCCACCAACAGGAAAATCAAGTTGCAACGACGATACTTCATCCGCCGACGCGCCACCCGTCTCGATCTTCCTGTAGACCTCGACGCGCCTTGTAATATCATCCTGTCGCAGGTTAACCCGCGTAAAGAAACCTTCATCCAGGACTACCGGGTTCTGCTGGATATCAATAAGGTAGGTTTCAAAATTGTGTGTTAGTTCACCCAGGCTGTTAAGCCCAGCCATCCTTGCGCCGCCTTTCAGGGTATGAAGATGTCGCAACAGGTTATTCAGATTCCCCTGGGATTCACTGTCTTCACTCCAATCCTGAATACTCTGATCGATAGCTTCTAACAATTCCTCCGCCTCTTCCATGAAGATCGGCAAAATATCTACATCAATATCATCTTCTGGAAGTAGAGTGGCAGCCGATTCGGGAATATCCGTCGATGAATCATCTTGTATTTCTTCTGTATCGCCAACAGACCCTTCCATAACTTCTTCAATAACGACTGGGTCGAGCGACTGCAAATCCACTGCATCAAGCAATTGGATAACGTCCTGCGCGGTTTCCACATCCTGGCTGGCAGCGATCTGGTCAAACATACTGACCAATCGGTTATGTCCGGTTCTCAATGCATCGATAACACTCTCAGCAGGCGTTGACCTGACTTCGCTGTAGATACGCAAAAGACTCGTCACCAAACGACTAAGCTGTTCCTGGCCCAGTGCTTCAGCCTGTTCTTTTGCATGTTCCAATTCGAATTGGACAGCGACAACGTAGTCGCCTTGCCAGTTACTGGAAACAACTTTCTCTTCGCTCAACAATTTAATCTTTTCAAAATCAAAGGAGGTTGACGCTGACTCATCAGAACCAAGCAACTGCTCAACATCTTTGACCAGTTCTTCTTCTCCATCAATACTCTCGCGGTTCCCTGCAAGATCACCAACGACCTTACTGAACAACTCGGATCCACGTTGGACCAGTGCTCGAAAACCAGCATCGACCGGTTTGTTCTGGGTCAAATACTGCTGTGCCATTTGTTCCAAAGGGGCTGCTACCCGTGAAATAGCGGGAACTTCAGCCATTGCCGCACTTCCTTTCAACGTATGAAATGCAGCAACAAGATCGCCATCAACATCTGAGGACTCAGCTAAAAACTGACCAATCACTTCCAGGCGTTCATTCGCTTCTATGACAAATATGTCATCGAGTTCCAAATCATCCGATTCCAGCAACTCTTCGGTGGTTGGTGCCGACTCCGCTGGCGCTGGCTCCTCGTTCTGCAATAGACTGGCCGTGGTCTCCTGTGAGATTGCCTCATCGAGACTCAGATCATCAAGTGCCAGATCCTCATCAACAGTGTCTGATGTCTGTTCACTTATTGTCTGTTCAATTGCTGTCTGTTCAGTTGTTGTCTGTTCAGAGGGCGCCCGTTCATGGTCAGTATCATCAGCGATGGCACCATCAACAACAGCATTATCAGAAAAAGAGTCGAGCGAGTGAATAGACTCCTCGGTTGGATTCACATCCAGTGAGTCCAATTCAAATTCCTCTAGTGATACCTCGCTTGAATCCTCAACATCTTCAGGTTCTGGCTGCTCGACGGAAAGGTCGACGACAGCCTCTTCTGGCGCAATTTCTTCTGGAGCGAATTCTTCCTGGACAATTTCTTCCCGAGGAACGCCTTCTTCTATTTCACCTTGACCTTCAATATCAGTCTCTTCAACAGAAGTGACCGCAGTATCCGGTTCTTCGATTTCGTTCGGCTCAATCTCTACAGGACTCAACTCTACTGCAGCGGGTAAGGGCATCTCACCGGCAGCGAATGCCTCTGCTTGTCGTACATAATCATCCACTTCAAAGGCGTCTTGATTCTGTTCTCTAAACAGCCGCATGCCTTCTGGCACAATGGACACCACGCTTGAAATGAGGGTCATCATCTCACTACTCATCTGGATCGTTTCGTCGATCAAACGATTGAGCATATTCTCGATTGACCAGGCTAGTTCTCCGAGCACCCTGGCGCCAACCATCCTGCCACTCCCTTTAAGAGTATGGAAAGCTCGTCTTACTTCGGTTCTTGCATCAATATTCGTCGGGTCAGCCTGCCACTGGGGCAAGAATTCATTGATGGTTTCTAAAACTTCTTCGACTTCCTCGACAAATATTTCTATTATTTCTTCATCGATGAGGTCATCTTCTGCTTCATGTTCCGGTGCTAGCGCCGGCGCTTCGGACGTCGCGGCACTCTCGCCTGCGACGACCATCGCGGGTTCATCCGCGACGGGAGCGGTAATCGGTATCTGCGGTTCAACTTGAGGCTCGTTAGGTGCCGAGGGCTCACTATCCGCTGAAGGCTC
>CAZAZB010000090.1:7478-11929 GCA_964489485.1 uncultured Pseudomonadales bacterium
GCTGAAGGCTCTTCATTAGCTGAGGGCTCTGGTTCTTCGCCAACCGGGAATCCCAATTTCTCTACGGCTCCCTCCGCTACTTCCAGCATCTGGAGATAGGGTTCACGGGCGTTCTCAATCAACCGTTCCAGAAAGTAATCAATACTGGTAATGGCATCCGCCAGGTCATCCATACTGGATAGCTCTGGTCGGGTCCTGTTTCGCAACAAAGCCACATCGACATAGCGACTGGCTGCCGCCAGTACATCGCTTGACCGGATCTGATTCACGATCAATAAAGCACCTCGCAGGGCAGCAAGCTCTTCAGGTAAATCTGCTATTTTGGAATGGTCAAAATCGGATGAAACAAATTCGATAAGTGAGTCACGGCTCTGTGCAAGGCCCTTACGGGCTTCACGTACGACAGCAGCCTGTGCTTCATCAAGGTCGCCGAAGTTATCAATTTCCGAGCCATCTTCTGCATCTCCTGCGATGGCGCCAAGGGTCGATTCAATCTCAAGAAGGTCCCGGGCAATATCAAGCAAGGTATCTTCTTCGGGATCAACACCCTCCTGCTCAAAATTTTTGATGACTTCAACCTGCCTGCTAACAGATTCCTGATGTTGATTTAACCCAACCACCATCAGCGTGCTGGCAATTTGTTCCATCGCAGGCAACAGATCGACAAGATCCTGGATTTTTCTTTCACTGGATCGAACATACAAATCCAGCTTATCTGTGATCGTCCGGACTTCTTCAATGAGTATTTTCGAAACTGCGGCGAGTGTTTCATCGTCCGGTCCGATTGTCACCTGATCAGCCTGATCACTTCCTGTTGCCTGATTCGGTGCGAAAATACTTCTTGCGATGACGATCTTCGCCGTGTCTTTTGACGCACTGTTGATGACGTCCAGTATACCCAGCACCAATTTTCTGGATATCGGATCGGATAAGGCTGCAGAGCCACCAGCGGCTAATCTCGCCATTTCGGCATCGATACCACGCATTTGATTAACCACTGGGGCGGTCAACTTGATCGCTCCGGTCGCGATACCTTCGACCAATGCCAGGCCCAGGCGAGCGAGGTTACCAATGGGCGATTCGCCACTCAACTTGATAAGCATGGTGAACACCTTACCCATTAGCGACAAATTTTCTCTTGCTTTGGTCTTCTTAATCAACGCCGCTATTGACTGTTGGTAGCGCTGGCGCAGTTTCGGTAGCGTCACCTCACCATTAGCGGCAATATAGTGTGCAATTGTGTCTTCTGACGGCGCCTGGATCACCGGGTCCAGATTTGGTCCCAGCAGATCGGCGCTTTCTTCCACCGCACCAATTCTTTCTTCACCTCGCGCCAGACGTAAATTGTTTACCAGAGGCATGTAATTCTGTTCTGAATCATCCTGCTCTCGTTGGATGAGATCTAAATATGCCGGCATCTGGAGAATTGTCTGCATAAGAACTTCTTGCGCCTCAGACGTGTCCGGTACATTGTTATTCATCAGCGCCTGGGCAAGGTTTTCCATTTCGCTGGCAACCTGTGTTGGACCCAAAAGCTCCACCATTTTCATGGTGCCGTGTACCTGATGGAGAGCGGTGAGGCAGGATCGCATGCTACCAGCGTTATCTGGTGACTCAGCGAATGACTCCAGTGCATATTGAGCCTGGTCAAGCGTCTGGCTGACATCGCCCTTGATCCAATCCAGTGCCACGTAGTCCTGGGTTGCACTCATATCAGTTCCATTCTGGGCTTCTCGTTAAACATCCAATTAGTATCCAGTTCCACCATTCACTCAGGCAGCTTAAAACTCGTTACTGAAGCGCGTAACTCATTCGTTACTTCGGCAAGCCCGCCAACGGCAGATGCTGTGGTACTGACGCCTTCTGCGGTTTGTGATGAGATCTCCTGAATGCTCTTCATCGTATTCGAAATTTTTCCGGCAGATGCCGCTTGTTGGCGCGCAGCATCGGAAATATTCTCAATAATTTCAGCGAGAGATTTTGATACTCCTTCAATCTCGCCTAGAGCAACACCCGCATCCTGGGCTAATTGTGTACCCTGTACGACTTCCGCCGTGGTCTGTTCCATGGAGCTAACCGCTTCGTTGGTATCACTTTGAATCGTCTTAATCAGCGCAGAAATCTGCTTCGCAGCAGCACCGGATCGTTCCGCAAGTCTTTGTACCTCATCAGCAACTACCGCGAAGCCCTTACCTGCATCACCGGCCATAGACGCCTGAATCGCTGCATTCAACGACAATATATTTGTCTGATCCGCAATATCGTTAATCAAGGCGACAATATCGCCAATTTCCTGCGAGCTTTCACCCAGCCGTTTGATTCTTTTTGCTGTTTCTTGAATCTGGCCACGAATATTATCCATGCCATCAATGGTGTTCTGTACAACGACTGCACCCTTGTTTGCAATATCAACCGAGCGTTCCGCGACGGATGAAGATTCCGCAGCGTTATAGGAAACCATGTCGATTGAAACTGCCATTTCGTTCACTGAATCCGATACGTCACCAATTTCATTCGACTGCCGTTGTGATGCTTCGGCAAGTTCACCGACAGAGCGTTGGGTTTTCTCGGCAACATTAGAGACTTCCACAGACGTTTCGTTGATTTTTGCGACCAGGCCGCGCATTTGGTCGATAGAAAAGTTAATTGAATCGGCAATGGCTCCGGTAAAGCTCTCAGTTACCGTCGCCTGCACACGCAGATCTCCATCTGCCAGGTCTGCCAGCTCATCGAGTAGTTGCAGAATGGCCGCCTGATTCTCTTCATTGCGGCTCAATGTTTCAGCCGTACTTTTGTTCGCCTCTGAGTAGATCAAAAAGCTAATCACAAGAAACAAAAACAGAGAGCCACCAGCGAAGCCAAGACCGACTAGAGGTGAGGCAATGCCCTTACCACCAGAATTTTGATAGGTCTCAATAAGCGTATCGACGACTATCAGAAAATCGGTTGATGCGGCATAGATCGCATCGGCGGCGACCTTCATCTGCGCAAGATCCCGGGCGCGACTTTGTATCTCATTCGCCCTTGCCGATATGGATCTGAAAAGTTCCTCTATCTTGGCAAGACTCGCCTGAACCTCAGCATCAGTTGCCGCAACAAGCAGCATATCCTTATCACCATTGATGAGGCCGTCAAGAACCTGGGTGAAGGAATGACTATCACGGCTGAAGCCATCCGAAAGACTCTTGGACGCGCCAAGTTGCAGTACCTTGTCCATGCTGCGAGACATTCTTTCAATCAACACAGATTGTCGTTGTGCATAGGCGATCTGGCTGGCCGGAGCGGAAAGCCGAACCATCGCCGCGACGACCTTGTTATTCTCTGTCTGAATCGCAGACATGGTAATTGCAAGATCAGCGGTTATATCTTTCAGGTAGGATCCAGCATCCTGGTTGTTGACGACGAGATCAATCTGCATCTTCATATCGCCCCAGAGAGAGACCACTTTGGCCAACTGATTCTGGGATGTCGCATCAGACGCCGGTAGATTAACCGAAGGGTTGCCGTTTCTAAGATATCCGAGACTCGCCTCAAACTGATTCTTGGCCTGAGTCAGCATTGGAAATATTGCAGGATTACCCTGTGTGGCTTTGGCGGCATGTTTCGCAATTTCCTGTGAGAGCACTTTCAGCTGGTTGGCATAGCCAAGATAGGCACTCTTTCGCTGGGTATCCTGATTTACCAGGTAATAATTTCCGGCAAACCCCGCAATCATGACAAACAACAAGAGAACCATGATCGCAATCAACGGATTACGAAATACGCTTCCAACAACATTTGATTTATCAGCCATCTAGTATTCCTTTACGGGTCTAATTACCCTTTAAATTTTCTGACTTATGATGCGGCCGCTAGCTTTTCCAGCGCCGGGTGTGCCGCTAACGCCGCGAGGCTCACGACAGGCCATTGAATACCTGCTACACGATAACCACCACGAACAAAAGGTTTGAACCTATCATCTATTTCATCAAGCACATCATCGAATGAGTCACTCGGAAAGTGCTGCATTCCCAATGACTCATCAATAATGAAACCGAAGTATTGGTCTTCATCCTCAACGGCCAACACGCGCCGTTGTGCTTTGACCAGGCTGGACAGTTCCCCAAAATAGACAGCCAGGTCTACCAGCGGCATTAATCTACCGCGGACATTACTCACGCCGACGACAAAATCTTTGACGCCCGGCAGGCGAGTCGCCTGGGGAACACGCATTGTTTCTGCAACTTCGTCAAGGGGCACGACAAAACGTTGCCCCAGCAAATTGAAACCAAGCCCTGTCCAGTGTAGTCGCGCATTTGATTTAGGCGGCAGTTCACCAGCGACTTGAAGACTTCGTTCAGACAACCGGCAAAGCGTCTCAAAAGGGCTCAGTTCACTCACCTGAAATCCTCATAGTAGCTCACCCATAAGATTGACAAGTTCCTGGGTGTTGACAGGCTTGGTGATATAAC
>CAZAZB010000091.1:0-1540 GCA_964489485.1 uncultured Pseudomonadales bacterium
GAATTCTCAGCAAGCCTGATTGTTCAAACCTGCTGCGGCAGATCGCTGGTCAAAAGGCGGTTCTCAAGGATGACTATTTCGAGGTCGCCAGTAACAAAGGCATACTGATTCGGATGCTGGACAACCTGAAACAGATCTACTGGCGCAACAAATCCTGGGACGAGAGCAAATCCTGTATCGACCGCCAGCTCCTGCTATTGCCCAACCGCGCCGAATTTAACGTACAACTCGGTGCCGTGCACGAGATGCAAGGTCATATATTACTGGCGCAACATGCCTACATGGGTGTGCTTCAAGATTCAGAGGATGAGCAACTTCGTGGCGTCGCAAGCAAGCGGCTGCTAGCGCTGGAAACTAAAGCGACGACTATCCACTAACCGACAAATCGCCCGAACAACCCGCTCCAAAGGCGCGATGGTCTACCCGCTGCATCAGCCTTGTCTGCTCTATCGCCAAAGAACTCAATAGATTTTACCCCCAGCCAGCGAATAGGTTCCGGCTCCCAGCGACGCGGCTCATCATCCACCCATGGCAGGGTCGTTAGATCGGAGTCTTCGTCAAGGACAAGATCACAGAGTATTCGCGCAGCAAGATTGGAAGCACCAACCCCTTCGCCGGTATAACCACCTGCCCAGCCTATCCTGCTTTCACTGTTAAAAGACACACAGGGACGCCAGTGCCTGGGAACACCCATTAGACCGCCCCAACCGTGGGTAAACTCAACTCCTTCAAGACCTGGCAACAAGTTTCTCGCCTGTCTCTCGACAATACGGACAGCCGAATCATTTCTCGGAATGATCGAGCGGATTTTTGATGCCATATAGTATCCGGCACGACCACCAAATACTAACCTGTTATCCGCTGTACGCTGCCCATAGATGACAACACGACGACCATCATCGAAGGTCTCTCGATTTTTCAGGCCTATATCCTGCCACTTATCATCACTCATGGGTTCGGTGGCGATCACCATAGAATAGAGAGGCAAGAGTTTTCGGCCTTCATTTTTTATGCTACCGGTGTAGCCTTCAGTCGCCCGCAGTATTTTCTCTGCTGCAATGTCACCCCGGCCCGTCGTGAGAAGACCGGGCTGATAGGAAAATACCGGACACTTTTCGATAATCTGAACCCCTAAAGTGCGACAAACATTCGCCAGTCCGCGAACCAGCCGCGCCGGATGAATAGCAGCGCAGTGACTCGTGAACAGGGCACCATAGTTGTTCGTGAGTTTGATGCGCCCTGCGGACTCCTTTGCATCTAACCAACGATAATCATCATCAGAAAAGCCAAGAGAATGCAGAAGTTTAATATGGTCCTGATAACCCCGGACTAATGCCTTATTCCCTGCCACATTGAGTGTTCCACCCTTGGCAAAGTGACAATCAATATTTTCTAACTCGCAGACTCTGCCAATTTCATCTACTGTTTCATGCAGGATTCGTTGCAGGCGCACCCCTTCTGATTGCTTCGTCGGGTGATGCAGTAAGCCTTCCATTCCGGTGGCAGCCCCCATGCACCAGCCACCATTCCTGCCACTGGC
>CAZAZB010000091.1:1640-11880 GCA_964489485.1 uncultured Pseudomonadales bacterium
AGCCTTCCATTCCGGTGGCAGCCCCCATGCACCAGCCACCATTCCTGCCACTGGCTCCATAGCCAACGGTCTCTGCTTCTATCACCGCAATGGAAAGCCCGGGGGAGTGTTTCTTCAAATAGTAAGCGGTCCACAAGCCTGTGAAACCAGCACCAATGATGGCGATATCAACCTGCTGAGGGATCTTGCCGATTTGCGCATCCGCTTTATCCAGCGAGTCAAACCAATAGCTTATCTGGCGATAATCGTCCATCAGCCTTGCAGCAGTTCCAACGCCGCGCGAGCACGTTTCGCGACGCCTTCTTTTTGCTTGTCAAGGTCTACGTCCCGGTCTTCACCCATGGCACCCACGAGATATCTTTTGTAAACGCCCTGGCCAATAGCTGCCAGGCGCCAGTGTGAAAATGCTCGATAGTAGTTGATACCCGAAAGATCGCGGCCCGTATTACGTTCATATATTTGACAAAATTCATCACGGGATGGATAGCCGCCGACTGCTGTGGGCGATTGATCCCCCTCTCCTTCTTGTTCGATTTCACCTGGTGACACCCAGTTGTTAAGAATATAACCAACATCTGCCAACGGATCACCCAGGGTGCATAGTTCCCAGTCAAGGACCGCCTTAACCTCATCGCCCTGTACAATCATATTCCCCAGCCGATAATCCCCATGAACGATAGTCGCACCGATCTGATCCGGCATGGTTTCCGTGAGAATTCGACAACTCTCTTCCATCTCCGGGATTTCATGTGTTTTTGAGGCTTCCCATTGTCTGGTCCACCGCTTGAGCTGACGCGTTAAATAAGCTTCTTTCCGGCCAAGGTCTCCCAGACCCACCTCATCCATATTGACGGAATGTAACTTGAACAAGATATCTGCAACATGCAATCCAATGGATCTTCGATCTTGCTCAAGCACAGCGGCGCCAACGACAGAATCATTAAGAACCATTCCATCGACATGATCCATAATGTAGAAATCGGCACCATTGATTTCAGCATCCTGGCATAGACCGTAGGTTGCGGGCACAGGCACCTCGGAATCTCTCAAGGCATAAATGATTTTATGCTCGCGCCCCATATCATGCGCGCTTTCCAGCACATGCCCCAGAGGTGGACGGCGCAGCACATAACAATGACCTGTTTCATCTTCACATTTATAGGTTAGATTGGAATGCCCTCCTGCGATCAGCGAAAAGGTGATATCGCCTTCAAGCACCGGGACTCGTTCCCTCATCCACGGAATGACTGTTTCTGCATTGATCCCTTCGATACTATCTGGCATCTACTGTTGTTCCTCTATGCTTGCGCACATCATTTGTTTGAATTGTTTATTTATCTGAATCACATCAATTTGTCTCGAATCTACCCATTTCTGCATCAACCTTGTTCTTCAAATCGCGCGTACCGATGGTCGCCTCTTTTAGTCCGTTGTAACTATCTTGCAGACACTGTGCAAAAAACTGCGGGTCCGGCATCATTTCCCGGCATGAATTGACGGTGATCGTGATATTACCGTTGTAACTAAATACTGGAAAGATAATTCCCATGCCATCAAAGATGGGTCCCAGACCATACTGGGTCACCAGTTTCGCCCCGGCCGAGTAGAGTGGAAATTGCGGGCCGGGTACATTGGTAATGACGCAGTTAAATGGCGTCGACATGGTCTCCGAGAGACCAAATTCTGTATACATACGCGCTGCGAGGGCAGCCGTTGTTGAAGGAATAAACTGGCTGAAATCTGTCATCAACTTTGCGCCGATGGCATTGGTCATCTCCTTAGAGGAAGCCGCCGCATCATGTACTGACTTCAGGCGTTCAAGGGGGTCTTCTATATGCGTGCCAATCTTGACTGTCATGGCAGCTACCTTGTTTCCGAGAGATGCGTCGCCCTGGGTCGGGCGCACCGAAATCGGTGCCATGGCCACCAAAGATTCAGTGGGCAAGTCCTTTTTAGTGTGGAGATATTTGCGCAGGGCACCGCCACAGATCGTCAGGATGACGTCATTGACAGTGGCTTTGTCTATGGCGTTTTTGATCGCCCTGACCTCAGCAAGATCAAAATTACGCCCCTCAATCACACGATGCGCCGTGACTCGACCACTGAATCGAGTCTTTGGCACATTCGCGTTGACCTCAAATCTTTTCTTCAAGAGTCCTTCCTGAAATCGCCCCATGGCAGGAATCGCCTGTGCCATTACCTCGGCGAATCTGAAGGGCTGTGTCATGTTATTAAAATTAGCTCGTGTCACTAATTCGAGCGGATTAGGGACATCCTCACCTTTCCAGGGAACCGCTGGTGGCGGTGGTGATTCTGGATAGGGTTCGAGACTGTGAATGGCCTCTGTGATATCCGCACCGGAAACACCATCGATGCAGGCATGATGGATTTTCGAGACGATGCCATAGGAGCCTTTTGGTAATCCGGGAACGGAATCAAGCCCTTCGATAACCGTGAATTCCCAGAGAGGCTTGGTGAGATCCAAGGACCGGGAATGCAGTCTTGAAGTTTGAATGCATAGTTGGCGCCAGTCACCCGGTTCAGGGAGTCGAATGTGACGCACATGAAATTCGAGGTCAAAGTCCTTGTCTTCGATCCAGTAGGGGTGATCCATATTAAAAGGTACATCAACTTTCTTCTGCCGAAATGTTTTCGCCAGGTGCAGCCTTTCTTCAATGAAATTCAATATGTCTTTAAAACCCTGCTTACCGCCTTTCACGGTTGAAGGGTCATAGATCATTAGGCCGCCGATGTGCATTGGACTGTTTGATGTTTCACTGTATAAAAATGATGCGTCCTGACCTGTCATTTGTTCCACAGTGTGTCTCCTTAACCGAGGCGTTCGAGTTGATGTTTTCTGTTTAGCAGAAGAGTATCAATATTGTGATATCTTGTCTCTTTTCCAGAGCGTCAGGTGCCACCCGAAGCATGAAAATCCAGACCACCCTCTGCCACGATATCAATGAAGATATTAGTAGCATCCTGCTGGAACAGCGAGAGCTTCCCGACCCAGCTGCCGATGAAGTCCAGATTCGTGTCATGGCCTGCGCGGTTAATTTTCCGGATTTGCTGATGATCCAGGGCAAATACCAATTCAAACCGCCAATGCCCTTCGCGCCCGGCGGTGAACTCGCAGGCGACGTCATCATGGTCGGGGCGAATGTCACAGGCTTCAAACCAGGAGATCGCGTGATGGCAGGCACACGCTTTGGCGGTTTCGCCGAAGCAGTGAATTGTCCTGCGTCCTCGGTAAGACCCATTCCTGAAAATCTTGCCTATGAAAAAGCCGCATCCTATTCCACGGCATACCTTACTGCCTATGTCGCGCTGAAGATACGCGGCTATCTGGCACCGGGTGAAACGCTGCTGGTACATGGTGCAACCGGCGGTGTCGGGATGGCGGCAGTGGATATTGGTCAGTATTTGGGTGCTCATGTCATCGCGACAGGGGGGACAGATGAAAAACTAGCCCTGGTCAAAGCAAGAGGCGCCGATCATGTTATTAACTATACGCAGGAAGATGGATTGCTGGGTGGATTCCGGGAAGAAGTAAAGGCGTTGACCAATGGTGATGGCGCTGATGTCATCTATGACCCTGTCGGTGGTAGCGTTTTTGATGAGTCCATGCGCTGTATTAACTGGGGAGGTCGAATCCTTTCTATCGGCTTTACCAGCGGCGTCTGGCCGAAAGCCGCCGTTAACCATATTCTAATCAAACAAATTTCGGTTATTGGCGTTCGCGCAGGCGAAATCGGTCGACGAGACCCAGCGCTTGGAAAAGAGGTTCGCGACACCATCTACCAACTTCTCAAAGAGAAGAAGATCGATCCCTATGTCTGCGCTGGCTTTCCCCTGGACAAAGCAGTCGATGCAATGAAGATGCTTGAAAACCGCAAGGTGATTGGCAAAGTTGTCGTCACAATGAATGGTTATACATTCTAACGATTCTCCAATGACGGGAATTCCTCAAGGGAGACGATAGCCAAGAGGCGGCTTTCGATCCCCGAGTAGCGCCTTGTATTCAAAGCCGTCACCACGCCTCTCATCGAACTCATCTTTCGCATCTTTAATAAGTGACTCATCGGTTAAAAGGTCCATCATCGTCAGGGCCAATGTTTTGGCAGCAACCTGCATTCCCTTTGCACCGATTGAGGTGCCACCAGCGGCAATAGCTTGCCAGCTATGGGCAGATGTTCCAGGCACCCAGGTCGCCGTCCTTAAGCCGGTCGTTGGCACAACCCAACTGACATCACCCACGTCAGTTGACCCTTTACCGTGGCTCATCTCAAGCGACTGGATCTTGTTTTCATAGCCAAGGTAACTCTTATCGAGATTCAGGCTTCGGTCAATTGTTTCCGCGAATTTCTGTTCCTCTTTTGAATAGGTATATCCGCCGACTCTTTCAAGATTGTTATGCATCGACTCTGCCAGCACCACATTGGGTAACAGAGAATGGTTACCATGCATTGTCTCGGATTCCACTTTCGTGCCTGTACCCATCGCCGCCGCTTGGGAGATCGTCATCACACGATCCCAGATACCCTGAAGCACTTGTGCCTCGGGATGCCGGACGTAGTAATACACTTCAGCGAAATCCGGTACCACGTTGGGTGCTTCACCCCCTTTTGTGATCACATAGTGGATCCTCGTTTCCTGGGGAACATGTTCACGCATCATATTGACCATATAGTTCATCACCTCCACGCCATCGAGCGCGGACCGGCCACGCTCCGGTGCCGCAGACGCATGGGCAGAAATGCCTTTGAAACGAAACCGGGCAGATCTATTGGCGAGACTGGTTTCGGGATTCGCGGCATTGCGACTCGCTGGGTGCCAGTGCAAAACCGTGTCTACATCATCGAACAGACCGGCACGCACCATGTAAACTTTACCGGAGCCGCCCTCCTCTGCGGGCGTACCATAAAGCCTGATGGTGCCCTTGATATTGTTCTTCTCCATCCACTCTTTTACGGCAACTGCAGCAGCAGTGGAGCCTGTTCCAAATAGATGATGGCCACATGCCTGGCCATTCGGTTTGCCTTCCAGCACATGCCGAACGGCTGATGCATCCTGAGAGATACCTGGCAAGGCATCGAATTCTGCCAGTATGCCGATAACCGGTTCCCCTTCACCGAAGGTCGCGACAAATGACGTCGGGATTCCCGCGACACCAGCTGTAACCTCAAAACCTGCTTTGGACAATCGTGATTGCAACAGAGCGGAGCTTTGTGTTTCCAGATAACCCAGTTCTGCAAAGTCCCATATCTGATGCGCGACCTCTGCATACTCGTCGGCATGGCGATTCAGATAATCAATCACATCATCCTTGTCGTCCCCATGTGCGCCCACAACTGCCAGTGCTGGTATCAATACCACCAACCACTGCATCCTAAACGACCATCTAGCGAAATATTGTCTCATATAGAATTTCCTTTGGAGCCTGGCGAACCATTCATGGTTTCTTTGATCAGATCGCAGATTATCGTAACGCTATCCTGAAGCGGATAGGTTTCCAGCTTGTCGGTTCTTGCTTTGCGGTTATTGTAAAGATGATCCAGAGCACGGAGGAACTGGTCATCACTAAGGTCCTCCTCAAAAAGCACATCACTGAAACCCGCCCGGGAGAAGGTTTTTGCATTGATGATCTGGTCTCCCCTACTGGCTTTCGCCGACAGCGGAATCAACAGATGCGGTTTTCGAACGAGCAGCAGTTCGTAGATGGCATTAGCCCCCGCTCGCGACACGACAATGTCCGTTGCCGCCAACACATCACCGAATTCTGATTCGAGATATTCTTTTTGAATGTAACCTTTTTTACCTGACAAAGATTCATCCATATTGCCGGAACCTGTGACATGAATGACAGCAAACTTCTTCAATAAAGTGTCGATAACACTTCGAATTTGCTGGTTAATAGCGTTTGCACCGAGACTACCCCCAAAGACCAACAAAAGCGGTTTACCAGCCGTTATGCCAAGAAACTGCCTGCCTCTTTGTTCATCTCCCTGAAGTAATGATTGCCGGACAGGTGTACCGGTTACCACCGCCTTGTTCGTCGCGAGATAGCGGAGTGTCTGTTCAAAATTGACACATATTTTTTTTGCGAATGTGAAACAGATCTTATTGGCAAGACCGGGCGTGACATCAGACTCATGACATATAACAGGAATTCTCAACAGCCAGGCAGCGACGACAACGGGAACAGCGACAAAGCCACCCTTGGAAAAAACAACAACAGGTGTTTGCCTGTAACAGATACGCAGGCTCTGCAAAATTCCCAACATTATCAAGAAGGGGTCGGTAAAATTCTTCCAGTCAAAATATCGCCGCAATTTTCCTGAGGCTATCGGGTGATAAGGGACTTTCATGCCGGAAATCAATTTTCGCTCAATCCCTGACTCTGATCCGACATACTCACATCGCCAACCATCAGTCTGCAATGATTCGATCAAAGCGATATTTGGCGTGACATGGCCAGCACTACCACCACCTGTAAATAACACCATTGCCCGGGGTATATTCACAACGGCTTCATCATTGCGGTACAGTCACAATTGCAGGGTTTTCTTGACAAAGGGAATGGTGACAATTTTCTGCTGCCGTAATGTTTCTACTTCCAGATGATCTAGCAAATCGATGAGATGATGCATGTTTCGCGGCGCTCTGCCCAGGATGAATCGCGCGACTTCATCATTCAGTTCAAATCCACGGCGATGTGCTTTGCGCTTTAGAATCTTGAGTTTGTCAGCATCGTCCGCTTCTACCGATTCAATCGCGATCATCGCTTTCAATCTGGATGCAAGATCCGGCAGAGAACAGGACAACCTTGTTGCAGGTACCATCGATGCGATCACCAGCCGCGCATCGGTGTTCTGAACCGAATTCATCAAATGAAACAATTCAATCTGCCAATCCTGGTGCTCAATCACCTGCTGAATGTCGTCCAGGCAGATGAGGGGAAAATTATCGAGCGCATGCAAAATATCGGGTGAATGGGCTGACAAATCTTCTAGATAGATGCTGTCATTGCCATCTCTATTCGTTTGATGACACAAAGCCTGTAGCAGATGAGATTTACCGGAACCGTTGGCTCCCCAGAGAAACAGTGATTTGTTCTGGGCGTTAATCTGCATCGCCGCGATCCCCAGAAAATCCTCGAATGTTGCATCATCCCTCAGTCGCATGTTCAGTGGGAGTTGAATTTTTTTATCCTTCTCTCGCTCAGGGCTGTCTATGCGCTCAGGGCTGTCTATGCGCTCAGGGCTGTCTTTTCGCTCAGGGCTGTTCATCTTGCGCCTCAGCTTCGTAGTATTCGCTTTGGATGTAGCTATCGTGAAGGTGGCGCACAAATACCATGATAACGGCGGCAATGGGTAATGCCATTAACACGCCGACAAATCCGAACAACTGACCACCCGCCAGGACAGCAAAGATCACGGCCACCGGATGTAGGCCAATACGATCACCGACAAGAAGCGGTGTCAGCACCATGCCCTCTAGCATTTGACCCACCCCAAAAACAACGGCGACATATACAAGATGAATCGCATCCTGAAACTGAAAGGCAGCCGCTATACTCGCGACCGTAATACCGACGATA
Organism: uncultured Pseudomonadales bacterium; assembly: GCA_964489485.1. GTDB lineage: Bacteria > Pseudomonadota > Gammaproteobacteria > Pseudomonadales > Azotimanducaceae. Next base: position 9,241 of record CAZAZB010000091.1, read on the forward strand.
AACCCAAGATAAGGAACAATGCTGGCAAGTCCCGCAAGCATCCCAATCAGAAATGCTAACTTAACACCGACCAGCGTCAGACCAAGCGCATAAATACACCCCAGCAAAATCATAATCAACATTTGGCCTCTTAAAAATGCACTCAACACCTCATCGCATTCGTTGGCCAGCGCTGATACATTTTCGACCATGTCTCTTGGAATCATTGTACGAATACGCAACATGATCTTGTCCCAGTCACGCAACATATAAAACGCTACCACCGGTGTTAGCGCAATATTGGCAATCGTTGTAACCAGCACAAAGCCTGATGCTGTAATCCGGCCAATTATTTTTCCCACGAGACCTCCTGCCTCTTGCCAGTTTTGTGCAAGCTGGCTTTTCAATGATTGGGTGTCAAATTGAAATGGATCAACACCAAACAGGTCCAACATAAAAGGGCCGGCCGTATTCTGTAGCAGTGACAAATAATGGGGTATATCTCTCACCAGAGATGATATTTCCCGAAACAACACAGGAATAACGATCAGCAAACCACCAGTCAGAATCGACAGAAAGACAAGGAATACAATAAGGACCCCAAAAATTCTGTTTAAACCGGCTGATTCGAATCTGTCTACTATCGGGTCGCCGAGGTAAGCGAGGACGATACCGACCAGAAAAGGAGTAAGAATCGGCTGCAGAAAATACACCGCGACCAGCGCTACAAACAGGAATAACAGGGAAAATGATTTTTGTATTGTGGTCACTAGGGAAGCCACCGATATTGAAGTTGCTTCTGGTCCTGATCAGAATTCAGCAGGATCATTTTTTCATCGAGCTGAATAATTTCAACCAGCTGTTCATTTTGACCTTCTGTGCTCAAGCTGAATTCAACCTCCTCTTTCTCAAGTCTGGTCACAGAACTGTTAAGGACAGGCGCGAGTGATGCAAGATACTCACTAACGGCAGCATAGTCCTGCAAATTTCTGATACCTTCGATTCGTAGAACAACATGACCACGTGACGAATCAATTGCAAATCGTTGAGCTAACTCATCCGCCAGCTGATCGATCATCGAACGCGCCATCTGATCTGCGCTATAGGACACGGTATCAGCCGAATGCCATTCGCTATCTGCCCTATAGTGCCACCTCGCCGACCAGCGATCGATGCTATCTTTCTGAATTCTTGCCGTCACCGTGGCATCCGGATGATAGCGCCTTGAAGCATTATCTATTCGGTCAAGAAAAGCACCCCATATTTCGGCTGTAGACAGCGAACCAGAGTCTTCAAGATCAAGAAGGGGAAACAACAAGGGAACACCTCTCAATCTTGCTTGATCTATCATTGCAGTCTGAACAATTGTTGCGATACCCGACGAATCACTGCCTGCAAGGATTCGCCGGCCTTCGATATCGCTCACCACGACCCAAAGCAGTACACCGGGTCGGTTACTGCCCCACACGGGAAAGCCTGCCTGACGAAGCAGCCTGGACACAGCGCTGGGTTCGAAGAGTATGCGAAGTAATTTCGCCGGTATGGCCTCACCATCGACTTGTAACGTCTTGTCGGTTTGTTCGTAACTATATTGGTAATAGTATTCGTCAGGCCGCCTCAGGGAGCTTGTAATCAAAATGCTTTTCTCCACTTCCCGGGTGCCGGAAGCTCGCACAAGCACTTGTAACAGTCCTGCTTGCGCACCTCTCTTCAGCTGCCGTTCATCTTCGCCAACCACCAGAACCTCAGCCATATAGAGGTCTTCAACGGATACCGCAGTCGAATATTGGGCAATCAGACATAGAATTAGTCCAATTATTTTGGAACTTTTGTTAATACCTGGCATCCTTTTCTTATGAGACAAATTTAGTTGCCCTGGCGATTGTCAAAAAACGAACGCAGTGCGTGTACGCAAAAGGTAGATTGTCATAGACTGTACGCGCTTTTACAAGGCAACGATCTGGAATCAGTTTTAAGAAGCAGATTCAGGGAGCGACTTTTAGTCATTGAACATGTTTGCACGAACTAGCTATACAAACTAGCCATACAAACCATCTAAACAAACGACTTACAAAAACGATCAACATACCTAAGAAGCAATGCAGACAATATGAATTCAACATCGAGAAGAACTGACGATAGACAACAGATAGGTCGAACCATTGGCCTTCTTTATTCACTCATTCGGCCATTCCGGCAAGTGGGAGCACTGGGCTTCTTACTACTTGGCCTGGTCGCATCTGTGGACGTCTATGGGGAACCGACAACCTTCCGCGCCGTTTATAAAGCTGACTACAAAGGGTTGCCGGTCAGTGCGCAGGGTATCCGGGAACTGAAACTAATCGAGCCAAATAAGTACCGATTATCTTCATCTGCAAAATCCTTCTTCGCTTCAATTGATGAACAAAGCACTTTCATGCTGGACGGGCAGCAGGTGGTACCTCTCAATTACCAATACAGTCGACGCGGTATTGGCAAAAACAAGAAGGTTAACCTTCTATTTGACTGGGATGCAGGTACGGTACTGGATAAGAAAACCAAATCCTTAATGGACGTGCCCATCGGTGTTCTGGACAAACTGCTCTATCAATACAAGATGCGTGATGACTTGCAAGCTGCCTCGCAGGCGGGTCTTGCCTGGCCAGACATGAGTTACCAGAT
>CAZAZB010000092.1:0-11846 GCA_964489485.1 uncultured Pseudomonadales bacterium
CATACGCCATTTCAGGCGCGGATCGAGGACTATGATTCTATTACTTCATTCAATGACGAGAATGAGAGAATCTATCTGGCGATGATAAAACGCCTTGATTGGGCCGTTGGTAAAATACAAGAACACCTTGAGTCGGAGGGGTTCCTGGAAGCTGCTAGAAAATCTTAAGACGGGCCAAAAAACCATTTATGATTTGGATCAGGACCCAGGTGAGAGGCTCAACCTTGCTAAAGAGAGAAAGGATGTGGTTTCCGATCTGGTGAAATAAGTAGAAATTCAGGAGCCAGGCATGGAAAAACCACGGTGGCCCAGGGTGATGGATCACCTTTACATTGATGAGGGAGGGGAGTTTTGGTTTGCCATTTGAAAGAGTGCCCTTTGGTAGCGACGCTGGTGATGAATCTGAGATCCTTTGTTAATCTTCTTATCGTCAGCGCGTCCAGATGCGATAATTTCATTGAAGCGTGATCAGGAGCCAAAGTGGTCGATAAATTTACAGCGACGCTAAAACGAGTTCGGGTGCTGAATGAAAGTACCCGTGATTTTCGTTTTGAGCGATCAGATGGTGGTGAAGTCAATTTTGAACCTGGCCAATTCTATCGGTTCAATTTTGCCGACAATCGTGGCGAGTTCGAGCGTAGTTACAGTCTTTGCAATATGGGCGCGGACCTTGTCAATACATCTTACCTGGATCTTGTCATCTCGCGGGTTGATGATGGGCGCGCCACCGAAATACTTTTTGGTCATACAAATGGATTGTCAGTGACCGTTAGTGGACCCTATGGCAGGCTCGTTATTCCGAATCCGAAACCGGGGCGGTTGATATTGGTCGCCACAAGCGTGGGGCTGGCACCTTTTATGCCGATTTTGTCCAGGTTGTTTCCAATGCCCTTCTCGCCCTCGAGATCGCTGGCCAGGTCAAAGTTGGAGCGGGATAGAATGGAAGAATTGGCCAAGATCGACCATCATCAGCCGAAACCACCACTGGACGTATCCTTGCTGCTGGGGGTTCGAACCAGAGAAGATTTCCTTTATGAGGCAGAAATTCTCGCGATTCAGGAGCAGGAAAAAAACTTTAGGCTGATCCTTTGTTTTTCCCGCGATGAGCTACAAGACCCTGCACCCTATGAACACCCTGGCTATGTGACAGAGCAGTTGGCCCGACTCGACCTGGACCCCTCACGGGATCAACTCCTATTGTGTGGCAATCCGCAAATGATTGATGATTGTTATGGCAAACTCAAGGAGCAGAAATTTACAGCAAAACAGGTCCACCGTGAAAAATATGTTTTCGCAAAAGACAAGCCAAACAAGGTAAAAGCCCCACTAACAACGCAGCAAAAAAGGCTCATTGAAGAAAAGATGGCCAAATATCGGTGAAGGATAAGTTAATGAAATACGGAAGAATACACCCTATACTCGCTATCTGTCCGTTGATGCTACCTGCTTCAGGTTGATGTCTGATAGTCCTGATTGTAGTTCATTGAGGAGTTGACGAATGTTGGTGATGCTCACAAATGACTGAATTATTCTTGCCTGTAATTGGGCTACTGTTTGTTGCCTTTATTTTCTGGATGCTAGTGCGATGGAAACAAAAACGGCAATCGGAAACAGAACGTAATTTGGCAATTGTAAAAGCCCTGGATCGAGTTGACGAAGACGTCAAACAAAAAAGCCTGCACGTCTTGCAGCCACCTCCTGAGGGAATTTCTGCGATTGAGCAGCTTAAGTCGTTGTCTGCCGACTTCCCTGAGGGCCTTGAGAGTGATGTGTTAAAAATTGAATCTCTGGTGGATCAACTAGGGGAGCAACTAGATGAATTTACTGCGCAATCCGCGCAAACGACGTTGCAGTCAAGTATTCTAACGAATCGTAATATTAAAGTGGCTGAAGAAATTTATGCCCTGACAAAAACCGCGCGGCGAAAACTGGTTCAGTAGGCTTCTACTACGAAAGGATTAGGTGAAAGAGGATTGAGTGCGAGAGGTTTGAGTGTTTGCGGTTCAGGGTTATTTTGACTGTACGTCTTCAGTATACGGGTTCAACTTGGCAGGCTCATGGCAGGTCCAGTGCCAGGGCTCGTAGATCATGTTGAATCGATTGTTTCTTGGGTATGGCATAGAAAACTGAAATGCGTCGGCATGCCGGGTCAACCAATGAAATGCCGGTGTCTGATCAAATTCTTCCTCCAGCGTTTTACACTCATTTGTTGTTAGGTCCAGTGCGCGGCCGGTGTGATGTTCGCTAAACCCGGGAATCGCGCTAACGCGAGTAATGTCTTCGATTAAAAGTCCCTTGTTCAGTTTTGTCTGGATAATCTGACATTGATAGTCCACTGATCTGAAGGCAGAGACCAGGCTTAACTGAATCTCTTCCTGGGCGGCGGCGTCTCTCATGGCGACCCAACATGTCAAAGTACTGGGCGTCATTAGTTGTTCGCGGTCATAGATATCAACACCTGCCGAGACAAGGTCCACGGCTTCTTGCTGCAAGGGGAGTTTGCAGGCATCGACCAGTTGCTGGTTGATGTTCAGGTTATCCCAGATTTTGGCCCAGTGTTCCATTTTCATATCGACATCAAACTCGAAAGGACGACTGCAAGAATAACTGACAGGAAGGAGTGATTGTGGACTGGAAGCGCCAGATGCTCAGCATAGAGGCGACCTGACCTTAGGATGTGGGGCTTCATAGGCCAGGTTTCGCTTTATCCGGTAAATTGCGTCAGGTGATAGTCTTTGTTTCCTAGCTGCGAATCTATCACCATGAGTCGTTTGAAGTAGTGAGCCACTCTGAGTTCTTCTGTCATGCCCATGCCGCCATGGAGTTGTACAGCATTCTCACCGATAAACCGTCCGGCTTTGCCGATCAGGAATTTAAGTGCATGGATTGTGCGCCTTGTTTCATCGGAGCTATAGTCCTGGCCTTTCGCCATGTCCTGGGAGACCAGCATCGTCGCTTTCATGCAAAGCGATTTAGAAAGGCTGTGTTCCATGAACATCTCAGTCATCCGGTGCTTCAATACCTGAAAGTCGCTCAGTGGGTGATCAAATTGTTCCCGCACTTTTGTATAAGCGATGGTGTCTTTATAAAGCACCTCCATTGCACCCACAGCTTCGGCAGCAAGCGCCAGAATGGCGTGACTTACGATTTGCCAGATGAGTGGGGCACCTTCGTCGAGTTTTCCCACCAGAGAGGTTGTCGGAATTTGCACATCGGTAAACGTTACCTCCGAGGCACGAAGCCCGTCTACAGTCGGGTAGTCTTCCCTGCTAATGCCTGTTTCACCGGCATCCACTAGAAACAAAGAAATACCATTGGTATCTGTCGATTTGCCGCTTGTCCTTGTTGTTAGTAAGATTTTATCGGCCGATTGCGCATTCAGAACGACTGATTTGGTCCCATTAAGATGGTAGGTTTCACCGACCCGTTCTGCGGTTGTTTGTACATTGTGATTGTCGTAATGGCTCTGTGCTTCAGCGTAGGCGAAGGATGCCATCAGGCTACCGTCGGCGATGGCCGGAATGATACTGGATTTTTGTTCTGCTGTTCCTGCTGCCGAAATGGCGGTTCCGACCATGATGACAGTAGGGAGGTAGGGCTCAAGGACGAGTCCTTTTCCAAATTCTTCCATCAGGACCATGGTGTCAACAGTTGTACCGCCAATGCCGCCATCGTCTTCGCTGAAAGGCAGGGCTAGCCATCCAAGATCGGCGAACAGTTTCCAATTGTCGCGGCTGAACCCGTCTTCGTTTGCAGCCAGCTTGTTTCGTTCGCTGATGCCATATTTGTCCTGGACAAATTTTCCCAGGGTATCGCGTAAGATGATTTGTTCTGCTGAAAATGACAGGTCCATTGTAGCTACTCGATTAAGACGTGAATGTTGTGCTCTATTAAGAATTAAGAGTTAAAACTGAGAGTAAGAGTCGGGACTAAATAACGAAATCAAGAACCGAGATCAAGCACGTTCTTTGCGATGACATCCTTCTGGACCTCACTTGCGCCACCATAGATCGTGGTTGCGCGCCCACCGAGATATCCGTTAGTTGCCCCTCTCGCAAAGGAAGGACCAACTGATTGCATCCCCCAGGGAGCTGCAAAAATCCCTGCTGCTTCGAGATTTAGCTGACTAATTCTTTGTTGGATTTCGGTGCCCTTCAGCTTCATGATCGAAGACTCTGGGCCGGGGTCGCCGCCTGCACTCACACTTGCAAGTGAGCGCAGTTCTGTAAATTCCAATGCCATGAGTTCTGCTTCAAGTTCACCCACTTTATTCTTGAATACAGATTCGTCCAGTAAGGTCCCATTGCCAACCACAACATTACGCGCATTCTCTTTTGCTTTTTGCAATGCGAGCACGGAGTTCTGAATTCCAGCAAGGCCTGTTCTCTCATGGATTAGTAGGCCTTTCGCATAGGTCCAGCCCTTACCTTCCTCCCCCACACGATTTTCGATAGGCACCTTGACGTTGTTAAGATAAACCTCGTTGACGGAGTGGCTTCCACCGAGGGTGATAATGGGTTTTACCTCGATACCCGAATCATCCATAGGCATCAGAAGAAATGTGATTCCTTCTTGTTTTGGACCCTTATCTGAGGTTCGTGTGAGACAGAATATCCAGTGGGCGATATGAGCGAGTGTTGTCCATATTTTGTGCCCATTAACGACATAGTGGGAGCCATCGTCGGATAGCTCCGCACGGGTTCTGAGGTTTGCCAGATCAGACCCGGCACCTGGTTCTGAATAACCCTGGCACCAGTTCACGCTGCCGTCGCGGATGCCCGGAAGGAATCGGTCCTGTTGTTCTTTCGTGCCATAGTTCATCAGAATAGGCGCTAACATGCCTACGCCGAAAGGTAACTGTGGTGGTGTATTGCTCCGACCCATTTCCATGTCAAAAATGTACCGCTGTGTCGGTGTGAAACCTGGACCTCCAAATTCAACGGGCCATTTATGAACATCCCAACCACCTTTCTTGCGAAGGGCCTCGAACCAGTCGCCACGCTTGGTCCAGAGGTCCATACCTTTTGGCAATTTCTCATCGATGAAAGCCCGAACATCCTGCTGGAATGCCAGGTCTTCCTTGCTGAATTCAATATCCATGGTAGATCCTATAGCTAATTTTTGGCGAGCAGTTGATTCCGGTCGATGAATCAGAGAGTCCTTTATGGAACAGGCGTCGCTATCAACCTGATGGAAGCGTCGGTCATCATAGGTTCCCTATTTCAGGTTTACAACCGGGGTTTCATCGCCGATTTTCAACCTGCCAGGATGCTTCCTTCACCGGTAAGCAGCCATAAGCAGGATTCTTGGTTAGTCGCCCGCACAGTGCCCGGGCTTCCTTAATGGATTCAAATGGTCCTGTCTGAACGCGATAGAGTGTCCGCTCTGATTGTTCTGATTCTCTAATGAGCAGTGAATGATAGATCAGTTTGCCTGGATTCAGTCTGCCGATAGTATCCCACATGAGGTGAGCGGAGACCTCTGAACTCATGGCGCCAAACTGAATGTAGTATCCTGGGTTGGACGAACCAGTGGAGGCCCTGGAATCCGGAGCCTCTTCGCGAAAGAATTGAATGTCGTTTGGCAAGCTGAAATCCCAGTTCTTAGACCAGGCTAAGGGCTCACTTTTTGTGATTCTGTCAACGCTGGATGCATTAAGCTCTTCTAACTTGTCTGCAGCGCGCTGATATCCGCGGGATGCTGATTTTTGAAGCCATTCGATTGCTGTGCTGAGTTCCACCGGTGTGCCGATGCCCTCCGCCAGATAGACGCCGACATGGTATTGAGCGGGTGGGTAGTTGAGCTTTGCAGCACGTAAGTACCAAAAATAGGAGGTTCTAAGGTTCGGTTGTGTGCCTTCACCATATTTGTACATCAGCGCAAGTACGGTCTGAGCCCTGGGATCACCTGCTTCTGCTAGCGGTGTGAATGCCTTTAAAGCGCCAAGATAGTTGTTCTGCCGGTAGGTTTCGACAGCTGATTCAAAATCGGCAAAAACAGATGAAGGCACCACAAACATCATAAAGACCAGAAGGCACTGGGTCATGGCACAGCCGATACCTGTTATTGTTTGAGGGGGTCCCATCGAATTTACTTTACCAGTGTTCTTTCTGCCAATTGGCACTTATTTTAACAAGTTAAAGTACATCTCTGAACGACCAATGAGCAGGAAAATCAGTGTTCAGTCTCAAAATGTGCAGTCTCAATGGGGTGAATGGAAGGATTCCTGGGTTGAATGGCAGTGACAGACTGATCCGGTCAATTTATAAGAGGTCTATTGAACAATTTGACAAGATCCCGGTACAAAGGCTTTGGATAATAGCGTCTCGATAGTGGCGTCTGTCAAAGAAGGCACTGGTGCGGGGTAGGAGATGATCTTGAAAAAATCGATCCACGAGCTGAAAACGACTCGTGGACCTGAGGATGCCGAAAATCTGAAGTGGCTCCAGCGTGTGGCGATCAAGGATAAAGTTGCGTTCGAAAAGCTCTACACTCGTTTTTACCCACAACTCACAAGGTACCTGAGTCGTCTGATGCGTCGTCCTGAAATGGTCGAAGAAGTGGTGAACGATACATTGTTCGTTGTCTGGGAAAAGGCGGAACAGTTTCAAGGTCGCTCTAAAGTCTCTACCTGGGTCACAGGCATAGCCTATCTCAAAGGCATAAAGGCGTTGGATCGCTTACGAATGATGCCGGAGCAACAGGCAGAGAGTCTGACCGTAGCCGAGAATATCGAAGAATCCGAGAACCTGATCAACAAATTGGGGCTCGGGCAGTGGCTTGCCAGCGGTTTGGACAAGATATCGGTAGATCAGCGCTCGGTGATTGAACTGACCTATTTTTCGGGATATTCCTATCAGGAGATCGCGGATATTATGAAGTGTCCGGTCAATACGGTAAAAACCAGAATGTTTCATGCCAGGCGCAAGCTAGCGAAACTATTACCTTTATTGGAGGAACAAACTGTTGTCAAGACAGACAAGGGTGAGGAGGTCTCTACAGATCTTCCCTGATGGATACAGTAAGTGAAATAGATGAAAAGAATGGAGGCGTTGAGAAACAATGAGTAAGAATGCAGTACATGAAGAAATTCTTGAACTACTGCCCTGGTTTATTAATGAAAGCCTGGGAGCGAGAGAACGGGACCGTGTAATGGTACATCTTGCTGAATGTATGGAATGTCGCGGTGAAAGAGATCGTCTACAAACAATAGAAATGTTTGTGAAGAAGGATGAGACTGCGGTTCCAGATTACCAATTTTCTTATCGCAAGCTTCTCGGTCGAATTGAGGAGGCGGAACGGAATAAGGAAAGTACTTCGGTGGTCGAAGAGGGTATTCAACTCAAAGGTCTCGCACCTTTTTTGGCCATTGCAGCCAGTCTGCTCGTCAGTGTTGCCCTGGTAGGGTCTTTGCAATCGGTGGGTGGGGTAAGTCCGCAGGCTAATACCCATACAGAAGGTGGCGAATTCAGAACACTTTCGACCGAAGTGCAATCACCGGGTGTATCCCGTCGTATTGCCATTACGTTTGAACAACCCATTCAAGCTCGGGCGATGCGCAGTGCATTGATCGATACCCGATCGAATATCGTCAGTGGTCCAGATGCAGCGGGTGTCTATCTGGTTGACGTTGTGGTGCCTGAAAGTGTCAGCATGGATACCTATCTTCTGGATATTCGGAACATTGAAGGTATTCAACACGCCATGCTGGCGCCTCGAGAGCGTCGAAACTAATGAGGTTTCTATTGCCCACCGCGTCGGTCAATGTGTTTGCCCTTGTTTTAGGGCTTCTGCTAGTGACCGGGTGCGCTACGATGGATGAGGTTTCAGTAGATGATCAATTGTCCCAGCAAGTAATTTTTACCGTGTCAGTAAATTTGTCCTCATCTTCTTCTTTGCTAACCTCCTATACAGACCCCGCTTTTATCAGGATTGATGAAATAGCTCAGGTAAAAGAACACTCGGATTCGGTTATTGATTCGGTTCTACGCCTACATCGGCTCAAAAAAGTATCACAACTTTCAATACAATCTCTGGGTGTGGAGCTGGTCGTCGCAGAATTTGACCCGAATAAGTCAATGTTTGAAGTGAAAGAAGCACTGGCTTCCGATATCCGGGTTGATATGGTGGAGTCTGTTAAATCGTATCAGCTGCTAACTTACAACGACCCATATTTCCAGCTACAAAGTTCGGTAACGGGTGATGATATCGAAAACATCCATCAGTTGGCGACTGGAAAAGATGTGGTGGTCGGGGTGGTAGATACAGGGGTTGATCGCGGCCATCCTGAATTGGCAGAGCGCATTATCTACTCCGCCAACTTTGTCAGCCATGATCAGAATAGATTCGACAGAGATGAACATGGGACATCTGTCGCAGGCGTCATTGCCTCCGCAGCGAACAATGAACTCGGTATTGTCGGGGTCGCGCCCGACGTTAAATTGATGGTGTTCAAGGCCTGCTGGCAAGATCGGATAACACACAGAGCAAAATGTGATTCCGTTTCATTGATCAAGGCACTGGTGAATGTCATCGATCAGCAACCTGATATTGTTAATTTGAGCCTGGCGGGCCCAGACGATGCACTGATACGGCGACTGTTGATGGAGGCAAGCGCAAGAGGTGTTGTATTGGTCGCCGCCGTTGATTCCCGAGCGATATCATCCTTTCCTGCGTCAATGCCGGAGGTTATCGCTGTCGGAACCCCGCTAGGGGGTGGTGCGAGTGATACATTAGGGATTCTTGCACCGGGAACTGATGTACTAACAACGACACCGGGAGCCACCTATGCTTTCCGTTCCGGAAGTTCGATGTCAACTGCCTATATCTCAGGGATCGCGGCCTTGATGAAGGAACGCCAACCAACCTTGTCTGGAGAACAGATTCGTGTGCACCTGAGGTCAACCGCCAGTAGTCATGTTGGGTTGGTGCCTGTGGTGGATATGTGTGCAGCGGTCAGCAAAGCGGGTGAAAATTGTCGATCCCATTCAATCGTGATGGTTTTGGACCAGGGTTAGCGCTCTTAGCTATTTGAAGCAACCAGTAGATCGCCATGCGGTCAACCACAACAATGTTTCGCTGAATTAATCCAACGAAGCAGGCCGGCAATTTTGCCTATGGCTTTCGTTTTTTATAAATCGGACTGGCTCCTGAAATATCCTTCCGGAATAACGCCTAAGACTGAAGTTTCCAGGCCAACAGCCGATAAATAGGACAGTAGTAGACAAAACCAGAAACGGGGTTGCTGGAAACGTTCAGCACTTCAGGAGGGTTTACGATGAGTAACGAAATTCGAACATCGGCTGTTACTTACTGGTTCAAAGATGCATACCGGCAGCCTGGTCGGAACAGGCGCCCCTTGAAAAAAAGGCGTGATGATGAGAAAGGCAGGTGCAGGCAAAAGACCCCGTCGTCTGATTTGAATGACGATCAGGTGAAGATTGACGAATACGCCTAGGAGCTTGTCCGCAGTAGGTTCTCTATTCTTGATCAGGCTCCTGGCCATCTGACAATCGAGACAGTACAGGAATCCCGCGATTTCTCGTTAGAACCTATCGTCGCTAAAGCTTGGGTTCGAACACCTGCACCACCAGTTGAACCAGTTCGTTCAAGAGATCTGGGTCTTTTAGAAGGTCCGTATCCTCCGTGAGAGCAAGCTGGACAAGTGAATCGACGGCATTGGTAACAACAAACGCCTTGATGTGAAGAATACTGTCTGGTTGATTCTGAAAGTTTTCTCTCAGAACTTCGAGTACCAGTGCCTCGAAATGTTTTGTGGCTTGTCTCAAGGCATCACGGCATTCCAGGAAACTCACCTGTTGGTGGAGAATTTTGGTCAGTTCGAGATCATCCAGATGGATCTGGATGAACCCCTTTATGACATCCTGAACAAATGATTTGTTTATCGGTTCTCTTCTGTCGGAAAACAATTTTGTCAGGGTCTCCACTTCTCGATGGACGTGAAGGTCGATTAATGCCGCAAGCAGAGAGGCTTTGTTAGGGAAATATTGATACAAGGACCCAATGCTCACGCCTGCAATCTCAGCAACCCGATTGGTCGTTAGAGCGTGCATGCCATCTTTTAGCAAAATGTGAGTTGTCGCCTCTAACAGTGCGTCTACCGTTACGACTGATCTTGCCTGGCGGGGGATTTTTCGTGAATTATTAGGCACTTACCCTCGTAAAATTACTGATCGACCACATCCTATCAAAGCGAGTAGCCAGATGCGCTGACATTGAATATCATAATTATGTGAGTATTACTCATATTTAGGGTGGATTCAAATTGGGCAGAAAATGGATGAAGTCACGCCTCTTACATGTTGGTTTTGAAGGTCACGAACTGGCTGTGATGGCTGTTAATGAGGAAGTTGCCGAACCGGCCATTATCTTCATCCCCGGAGTGATGGCGCCCCTCAACTTTTGGAAAAGCTGCTTGCCTGAATCGGTACGTGAGAATAGGCGGTGGTACGCCATCAGCTTGCCGGGGCATCATCCATCCAGAGTACCGGATGGCTACAAGCCTCAGGATGTAGATGAAGCCTGGATGTTCCGCTTGTATCAGTCGGTGATCAGGGAGCTTGTGGGGGCGGAAAAAGTGGTTGTTGTTGGGCATTCTACTGGAGGGTTCTCAGCGTTGAATCTTGCCGCAAACAACTTTGACCAATTGCTCGGTGTGGTGAGTGTGGCTGGATTTTACCAGGGGCAGTGGGGCGGGATAGAAGGACAACTCGTTAGATTGGCCCATCTGGGTCTCTGGGCTAAGCCCCTTTTTGTTGTGAACCTGTGGCTGGGCCGCTTGCTTAAACCTGTGCAGCGCTACTTAAGTAGCCTGTTGGCGTACGATCGTGAAGCCTATTTCGCCTCGCCGGTAACCCAAAATATGTTAGATGAGATACAGGATAATATGCGAAATCAGAACCTCGCCGCACTGTTCCCGCTGTTTTGTCGTATAGCTGATTTTGATATTGAGAGCAGCTTGTCAAAAATTACTATCCCCTCAGTTGTCATGGCAGGGACTCATGATCCAGTCATCTCTGCTGCGCAATCGTTACAGCTAGCGGCAGAGATCCCGGAAGCGAAGCTGGTTGTGTTCAAAAATACCGGGCACATGCCTTTTATGGAGCGGACGGAGCAATTTAACCATGAACTGGTTTGAGCGATTCAGTACATCACTTCAACAACGGCAAAGCGCGTGAATTGAGCTAATCAGTGAAATTTATGCGTGAGAATTGTAATGCGTTATCCCGAATATCTATCAGACCTCCATCACGTCCACCAATCAGAAGTATATGGCTACAATGTTTTTAACATCGCCAGCAAGTTTACTTTTCATCAAGAGAAGAGAGCCAAGTGGATACTGCTTCGTGAGCTTGAACGACAGACGCTAGCAGAGTATTTGGACTATATGAACAGGACACGTCAGGTACTTCACTATCCATTTGTGTGGGCCTTCAGGGGGTATCTCGATGGGCTTTTATTAGGGTTGTTGCCCTGGTCACTCGCGATGTGGCTCTTGGCTCGTGAAACCCGGAGTTTTGCCGCAATCTGGTCACGACTGAAGGTCAATTCAAGCCCATCTCATTACGCGTTCTTTGAATATCTATATGCCCATGAAAAAGCCATTGAGACATTTTCTGTGCATGAATTGAAGCATAAAAAAGACAGTACCCAGCCTATTTTGTGGCTATTGGGTGATGACAAATAGCGCATGATGGTATTGTTCAAGTCCGCCTGAATGAGTTGTAACACATTTTCTCTGGTCAGTACGAAATCCAGCTTTCGATGCTTGAGGAAGGCGATAATGGTTTGGTCAGAAAGGTCTCCGGTTAGCAACAGGATCATGC
>CAZAZB010000093.1:0-11818 GCA_964489485.1 uncultured Pseudomonadales bacterium
ATTTGATGTCACGTCCCAACGCTTGAGCAGAAAAGCTGGACCACTTGTATTCACCGGGGTCTACCACTGCATTTTCCGGCCCATACGTCTCCGGGCATAATACGTTTCATATACTTGTCGAATAATGGAACAGTGAATGCCGTATCCCCATGACTCGGGCTGTAGATCATCCCTTTGTTGATCAATTGTTCCCGCAATGGTGAGTACAAAGGTATCGTCACAAATTAGTAAGGAAGGAAATCGCTGATGGCAGTTAACATACACCTAGGAAAAGATAGAGAGACCCGGATTTCGTCGGTGTAGAAATTGCGCCAAAACGTACAGCATTTCTCTATATTTGTAAAAATAAAAGTTTCCTTCGATATATAAAATACTATGTTTGTCTCTGTAGGAATAATGATACGAAATAATTGAGCTGATTGAACGAAATTTGAGCACAAATGTGTTGGAAGCACTACAAGGGTTTCCGGTGGTCTACGTGAATGGACCCCGGCAGGCCGGTAAGAGCACACTTGTACAAAGCCTCGCAAAAAATGAGTGGCCCGCTGACTATGTGACGTTTGACGAAGCAACGATGATGGGGGCGGCAGAGGCAAACCCGGAGAGTTTTCTGCGCGCCTATCAAGAGCGCCTTATTCTCGATGAAGTTCAGATGGTGCCAGCGTTGTTCTGTGTATTGAAACTGTTGGCGGATGAAACGAGGCAAACTGATAAGGTAAGCGCAAATGGCCGTTATCTTCTCACCAGGTCTGCAAGTATCATGGCGCTGCCTAAACTCTCGGATGCATTGGTAGGCAGAATGCATGTTCTGACACTTTATCCTTTATCGGTTTTGGAAATAGCGCAAGGGAAGGGCGGGTTTCTGTCAAATTCTTGCTGGTTAGCATTGCTGGTTCCTGAAAAGCGTTGCCAGTATACATTTAGTGAACACGTGCTCACTAATATTCCGGATACAAACAAAAAGCACTGAGAGTTACAACTTCCAGACGAGTGGATCTACCAGGCGCCTCGGAGATAACGCGACTCAGGTGATTGTCAATACAATATAGATGGGTTCTACTACTGGATCATTGGTGTAAATCTTACTCACAAAATCTCGGACGTCTGGGGTAACAAATGGATCTGTTCGCCAGATTCTTAATCAAGTCAGTTGTAGCATTCCTGGTTGCGACGGGATCTATTCTCATGCTGGCATTAGTGTGGCTTTACTGGCATAGCCCGGGAGAGCTACAACCTAGGCCGGGAGAGAGGTCAATTTCCGAAATGTCTTTTCCAAAGCTGGGAGGGATAGAACAATTTGTCACCCTCGAAGGGAATGATAGGGACAAGCCACTTCTACTGATTTTGCATGGTGGACCAGGTG
Organism: uncultured Pseudomonadales bacterium; assembly: GCA_964489485.1. Taxonomy (GTDB): domain Bacteria; phylum Pseudomonadota; class Gammaproteobacteria; order Pseudomonadales; family Azotimanducaceae. The sequence goes on from CAZAZB010000093.1 coordinate 1,364, forward strand.
ATCCAGCGGGCGGATTGTTCAGTTACTACTTACCGGCAATTTATCAGGATTTTGTGGTGGTCAATTGGGATCAACGTGGCGCAGGCAGGTCGCAATCCCGGGATATCGACGATAAAACCATGACCATGGAACAACTAGTAAAAGATTCTCATCAACTAACAAAATTACTGAGAGCGAGATTTCCAGACAGTCAAATTTATCTGCTGGGACACTCCTGGGGTACGATGTTGGGCGTTAAATTAGCCCGTGATTACCCTGAAGATTATGCAGCCTATATTGGTGTGGGACAGGTCGCCGATCAGGCGCGGAGTGAAACATTGAGCTACAATTTTGTTGTTTCAGAAGCCAAACGACGAAAGAATAATGAAGCCTTGGCATTATTGGAAGAAATATCGGCACCTGTTGCAGGTCACTATGCTGACGGTTTTAAAGGAATGATGGCGCAGCGAAAATGGGTGCGTGAATTTGGTGGCGCAATCCATTCAGCGAATAATCTACAATCGTTGTGGAAGTTTGTACATCCATTGGTCGTCTATCCTGGCTACCGCATTCAGGACAAATTTAACTATTTACAAGGTGAATCCTATTCCTTAATGCATCTGGAACCAGAAATATTCAGATTTGTACCAATGGACAGTGCCCTTAAGTTCGATATTCCAGTGTTCATTTTTCAGGGTATTTTTGACCATCAAGCAGAATACTCGTTGGCAAACGCCTACTTTAAGAAGCTTCAGGCACCAAAGAAAAAGTTTGTCACTTTCGATCATTCTGCACACATGCCATTCATCTCCGAGGCCGAGAAGTTCCATCAGGAACTCATGGCAGTAGTGGGTCAAGAGTAAGGAGGTCGGGGTGAAGATAGCTGTCGTCGGTGCTAGTGGTGTTGTCGGTCGCGCCCTACTGATGCATTGTCAGAATGCAGGGATTTCCTGTGTAGGTCTTTCCCGGCGACCGCCGGAACTAGCAGAAAGTGCTGAATACACATTTGTACCGCTGGACCTTCTGGATGCACCGCAATGTGAAACCGTGGCCAAGGAACAACTCTCTACTGTCACACATCTTGTCTATGCAGCACTCTTTGAAAAGCCGGGACTGGTCGCGGGATGGCGAGAACAAGACCAGATGCAGACCAATCTGAGCATGCTGGTCAATCTGATGCAGGCACTGGGAAAATTCAACCATTCACTACGCCAGGTCAGTTTGCTACAAGGCACCAAAGCCTATGGCGCTCATATTGCGCCCATGAACCTGCCGGGTCTCGAGCGCAGTCCAAGGCATCAACACGAGAATTTTTACTGGCTACAGGAAGACTACCTTAAGGACATACAACCGGAAAATTCCTGGCACTACACCATCTGGCGACCACAAATCGTCTTTGGCCATGCTCGGCGAGCGCCAATGAATATGCTGGCCGCCATCGGTGTGTACGCCGCGCTACAAAAAGCTAACGAATTACCCCTTAGCTATCCCGGTGGGCCAAGCGGTGTGATGGAAGCGACCGATGCTGATCTACTTGCAGATGCCATCATGTTCAGCATGGATAATCCGAATTTTTCTAACGAGACATTCAATGTGACCAATGGTGATGTATTCACCTGGGAAAATGTCTGGCCAGCCATAGCAAGGTCATTTGATATGGAGGTCGGAGAAGCCCATCCGATGAGCTTGAGTGATTCTCTCTATAGTGAAGCGTCGAATCAGCATTGGAAGCAGCTTGTTCAACAGCACAATCTTCAGATTGATCGTATCGAAGAATTGGTAGGAGACTCATTTCACTATGCTGATGCGCTTTTTAACACTACGCGAAAAATGGCACCACCACCAGCAATCTTAAGCACCATAAAACTCAGACAAGCCGGTTTTCATGCCTGTATCGATACCGAAGTAATGCTAGGACAATGGTTCGACCGGTTAAGACAGATGAAAGTCCTGCCCCCGCTCAAATAATTGGGGTCAAATAATTGGGGTCAGTGTGCAATTTACAAATCAAATTTCTTCACCCTTGATTTTCTACCTCTTTTTCGAGGACTCTGCGGCATGCCGGTTAACAGTTCAATCTGTTCGCGAAACTTCTTGTTACCAAGGGAAAACCCTGTGGTCAGGGACCTTCGAATGTCAGTGACTAATTCATTTTTGAGTCCGCCCTCAAGCAATTGGCGATAGTTGGCCTGCCTGCTATTTTGATCCGCCCCTAATGATAGGTATTCCTCGTGCGCGGTCCACATACTCATCTGCTTGCCGAATGCATGAGCGGCGTAACTGGACCAAGAATAAGTACTCGGATCAGAAACCATTCCTGCGCGTACAGGATTAAGCTCAATGTACTGGCAACAATTTAGGAAATATTGCGTCGATTGTACTAAATGCGCACTAAAACGCCCCTCATACAGGGTCCCCGTTCGCCGATAACGATAGTTAAAATATGGAACATAGTGCCTTCCAAGATGTTGAATGCATTTCGATATTGAATCACTGGCAGATGGTGTTAATAGCAGATGTGTGTGATTGGTCATAAAGACCCAAGCGTGAATCAATACACCGTACTTCCGCGCACCTTCTCCAAGCCATTTGGCGTACGCAGCCATATCCGCATCTGCTGCAAAACAGATCTGTCGGTTATTACCGCGATGGTGCACATGTACAGGAATACCTGCAGGAAGATAGCGCGATCTTCTAGGCATTTGATTCTAGCCTGAGATGAATGAGCTATATAGATTAGCTTCTGTCAAAGCACTGCTGTAGTGGAGTGCCGATCGTTGTTGCTGGTAAATCTCTCAAATTTGTGTGGGAAATTACCCTGAACGGAACTCTTGTTGCACCGGAAGGTTTTTGCAATCACTTCGATTATTTGTTGGGAAATTGTAAATTCCACACTGACCCCAATTATCCTGACCCCAATTATCCTGAACCCAATTATCCGATAAGGTTATTCATTTCCAGTCTGCTGGGGCCCTGCTGAATTCTTGCCTGGGCGTTAATCTTTCGACCCTTCAACATGTAGCGTAGAACAATCAACTGGGTACGCCGGTCACCCAAAAACGTGCCGGGTTTTTCCAGCAGATTGAATGTGCGCATCGCACCTCGTACAACACGCAGCTCATATCGTGCTGCTGCGGCAACCGCATCGCCAAATGCCAGTTTGAACCAATTGCCAATCGAAGATGCAGGGTCAACCGGGTTTCCTTCTTTTATTGCCTCGGCTCTTTTGATGCCACTCTTATCTTCATTCAGACTCGCCTTGTAAATTGGCCGGAGTTCCTCTTCGGTTATTTTATTGAATGCCAGCGCGCGCTCAGTGGGATCATCGACATCCTCAATAACATCCGCCAGCAAATGGGCGTGGAGAATGCCGATACTGCAACCTCGCCCATAGAGTGGGTTGGTCCTCACCGCCGCATCACCCACGGCAAAATAATTTTCCACTAGCGGCTTGCCGTCTCTGACGAAATGTTTCCAGACAGCATGAATATCACCAAAACCAAACGAAGCCGTGGTCGCTTCGGAGACATCCTTGCCCACCCAGGGCATCAGGCCTGGAATTGCCATGCAAATTTGGTCGAATTTATCACCGTCCTTAACCGCCTCACGCAACGCCAGCTCATTGTTAGGCAGGCATATAATGACAGCAAAGTGCCCTTCTTCCCCGGGGAAGACACCAAATTTGATATATCCAAGATCCCCTGCGGAGCGGTTATCCGGATCACGTTCAGGCTCGGCAATGCCTGGCAATAGCTTGTAGTGACGTGTGTAGTACACGATTTCTGCGGCATGATCTTCGACTTCCAGATCAACTCCAAGCTCAGAGAACCAGCGTATAAATTTGCTGGTTCGACCACTCGCATCAACGACCATCTCTGTCGCGACCTCATGTTGTTCAGCGCCTTGTTGCAATTTGATACCGCTAACGTTAATCATACCGGTGTCATTACTTGCAACAATACCGCTTACCGTTGCGTCGTTATTTATCTCTATCCCCGGTTGTCGTTCTACATAATGGCGCAATACCGTTTCCATAGTGGCGCGCCTGCACATCAGCAGCCAGAGTTTTTCATCACCCGGTTCATGTGAATATCGTGCCAGGAGCGCTGGCGAAAGCATATCGTCAAAGGTGACCTTGCGTGCACCTGCCGCCCAGAATTCCTCAACAAGATCCGGGTAATTGTCCTGCAAGATATTGCACATCAAACCGAGAAATGCATGGGGATGCCTGAATTGCGCGGCACCTTTGCGACGCCATTCAAAGAATGCTTCATGAGCACCGCCTTCAGGAGGTGGTTCATCACGCTCATAGATTGTCACGCTGTTTCCCTTTCGGGCAAGGGCCAGAGCGGTACACATTCCGCTCATACCGGCGCCGACGATCGCTACATGCTTACCCATCAATCATTCCCAGAAAGCGCAATATCGCTTCATTAACCTCATCAGGTGCTTCTTGCTGGGTCCAATGACCTGCACCGGGAATGAGTTCATTTATTTTGAGGTTCTTCACCCGCTCTGGCATTTTCGCCAGGGCTTCACCTGCCATTACAATGACGCCATCCTTGTCTCCGGCGACAAACATGGCAGGTTGCGAGATCTCAAGAGGTGCATCTTTGGTCAACTCCCAGGTCAGGTCGAAATTTCGATAGTAACTCAGCGGACCTCTGAATCCGCTCCCTTCAAATTCCTGTATATAGTAGGCAAGGTCTTCTTTGCTACACCAGGCACCCAGTGTGCCAGGGTCCTCGGCATCCGATAGCAAGTCGGCGTCAACAGGTCTGGGTGTAAAGTCAGTTTGCTTATTATCACCAGATGCCAGATGGAAAAACTTTCTCAACGAGACCTCAATGTTCGCTTCAAGTTCTGCTTCTGCCACACCTGGTTCCTGGAAATACATCTGGTAGAAAAATATGTCCTTGAACATGGCCTTCATGGTCACCATGGGGGAAACCTCGGGCCTCGGCGAAAAAGGCACCGATAGAGCGCCCACTGCCCTTACCTTGTCCGGATGGTGGAGCGCGCAGCTCCATGCAGTTGGTGCACCCCAGTCATGACCAATCACAACGGCTGTTTCATATCCAAGCGCAGGGATCAAACCGATGATATCGTTGACTACTTCTATCTGATTGTAGGCGGATATTTCGCTCGGCTTATCGCTCTTGCCATAGCCCCGCATGTCCGGAGCGGCAACGTGATAACCAGCTTGTGCAAGGGGTGTGAATTGATGCCGCCACGAATACCAGGACTCCGGAAAGCCATGTACCAATATAATCAGCGGATCCTTTACACTGCTGTTAGCAGATTTCGACTCGGCGACGTTCAGCTCGATGCCATTGGTCTTGATTTTTCTCTGCGTAATTTCCACCATCTAAGCGCCTGCTCCCGATAACTGTCCACTGACAGACTGACCGGAAAGGATCTGTCCACGATGTTCATCGCTGTAGCCGGTCGCTTCCTGATAGGCGATTGCACCATTGATAATGACAGAATCAATTCCTATCGCGTCCCTGACGTAGCGATTGCCATCACCGGGTACATCCTGTACGAAATATTCATCACCCCGTGCCACTGTATCGGCATCAAAAATCGTGATATCAGCTGCATATCCATTCTGAAGAAGTCCCCGATTTTCCAGGCCCCAAATTTTTGCGGTGTCATGGGTGACTTTTTTAATGGCCTGTTCTAACTCAAGGATGCCGGTTTCTTTGACGAAGCGGCTGAAAAGGTAGCCCGTATCACCGAAGGTGGAGAAAGACAGGATATGCGCACCACCATCACTCGCGCCAATATGAACATTCGGATGACCAAGTAATTCACCAACCCGTTCATCATTGTTGTGCCCCATGTTGGCTGCCAGAAAATGCGCCTGTAGCTTCTCTTCTACGGAAAGGTCAATCATCGTCTCTACCACTGGGGTGCCACGTTCCTTGGCAATTTCGCCCAATGTCTTACCAACATATTGCTGGTTGCCCTCACTGCTAACTTGCCTCAATACCAGATGTTCCCACAGCCCATTCATGGGTTGTGCCTCGGCAATCAGTTCAGCGCGTTTGCTCTCATCTTTGAACGTGGCAATGATCTCTGCGTGACTGCTGAATCGCAGCAGTGCGTACCAGCCTCGTAATCGCATAAACAACAGGCTGGGTACTTCAAACGAAAAGCTGATATCGATCGGACGTGTCTGCACCTGCGGCCAGACACGCGCGCCACGCTGAAATTGTTCTTCAACTCGTTTCATGATGGCCGTCACACCCGCAGCATTATCACCGTTGACGAACAAGGGGGAGAAGGTCGTGGTAATGCCGTATTCGAGTGACAGTTCGGCAAGCTGGTCAATCCTCGCGACCGTTAAGTCCGCATCGTAGAACTCCGGGACAATTTGCAGGATGCGCCCATATTCGCCAAGCACTTCACTCAACGCCTGAAGTTCTCTTTGATCGGCATAACGACTAGGAACCGGCTGCAGGGTCTCATCCATATCGACAAAACTCGTCGATAGACCCACGGCGCCAGCATCGAGACATTCACGCAATAGATTCTGCATTTCTGCGATTTCATCGTCCGTCGCAATACGTTGCATAGACTCTGCGTCCATCACCCACAGGCGCAGAACACTATGCCCAACCAGTGGCGCCACATTGATTGTGAGCCCCTGCTTGATGCGATTGACAAATTCCTCAAAGGTGACCCAGTTCCATTCCACGCCTTCTTCGAAAGCCTTGTAGGGCATCTCCTCTATCTGATTGAACATGCCAACCAGTTTCATCCGGTGCTGTTCTTTAAGGGGTGCCAGGGAGAGCGAACAGTTACCGGGGACAATGGTCGTGACACCATGCTCTATGGCAGGTTTTGCACATCCATCCCATAACAGCTGTGCATCGAAGTGAGTATGCGGGTCTATAAAACCCGGTGACACAATTTTGCCGGTGGCATCGATGGTCTCGTTGGCCTGTTCAGTAACTTTGCCAATGCGAGTAATAACACCATCTTTTATGCCGATATCACCATCAAAGCCAGGCATGCCAGAGCCATCAATGATCCTTCCATTCTTTATTACAAGGTCCAACATTTTCTCTTCTCCTATCTGTTCCACAATATTTTCAGACTAACGGTTCTGACTAACGGTACTGACTATTAGCACAGGCTATCAGCGCTGATAACGGTTGTAGGAAGCCTGTAGAGCCTCCCGAATTTTCTCCCAGCTGTGCCCGGTTAATTCATCCGGAGTTTCTGCATTGCATGACGCCATCAATGTCGAGCTGGCAAGCTGGTCCAGGGTGATCTCTGATGAACCGCCATTTTCATAACGGATGCTGACAATCAATTCCGCATCCCCGTCATGAGCGGCGGCGATCCGAACACCTGATATTGTTGCGCTTGCCATGCCCTCTGTCTCTCTTATGCCTGAGGTGGCTCAAGAAAAATAACATCGCTCGGCAATATGGGATTGCCGGCTCTTGGTGAATCTGTTGGCGCTGCTGGACGCATAAACACATGCAGATTCCAGCTTTGCAGATTGCCGACTGCCTCTTCTGCTGTCATTTCAGGCAGTTCTCTGGCGGCCAGTGATCCCCAATTATCTTCCTCTAATGGATAGGTCGATTTTCTAACGGTTGAAAGTGTCATAGGTTTCCTCTCAGTTTGATGAGTTGATCTGCCAGGGCATTTTCCAGTGACGGCTCAAGTGGGCCTGATTTTAAGGCCTCCTTGATGATGCTCTGCCAGATATTCAATAAATTATCCTGGGTCTCGAGTATTTTCTTGTTTAACGCAGCTCGTTTTTTCTCGGTGGCCATGCCTGCCAGCGCAAGCGCCAGACCGTAGTGCACTCGCACCTCGAATTCAGACAACGACATTTGTTTATTGGCCCATTCAAGAACACAGGAAAGAAAAATATGCCCGAGAATAATCGCAAAGGCATCGGCGTCGATCTCTTTGCGCAAGTACCCCGCTGCAACCGCTGCATTGATCATCTCCTTCCACACGAGATGCCGTGGCCCACCAAAGATCGCTCTGTGCTGCTTGCCGCCATCATTGAATACAGCAAACAAAATAGCCCGGTGATAACGTGGTTCCTGTTGGTAGCGCGTTCGGGCAAGGGAGACCAACTGAAAAAATACATCGATTTCATTGCCGCGTAGCGAGTCCACATCAGAGCGTGATGCGATAAGGTCGTCTGTCATAAGTGCAAACATGACCTGTTGTTTGGAGCCGAACAGGTTGTAAGGAGTGGCGACACTCACACCCGCCTTCAGGGCAAGTGCGCGCATTGAAAACCCGGCATCACCCGCTTCACGCAATAATGCACGAGCCGCCTCGACGATGGCAGACCGACGAAGCTCTTTTGATGCTTCTCTGATGCTCACTTTTTGATAGGTGTGTGTCAAATTCAGGGACAGAGACTATATCAAACTTAGAACACGTTATAAAGAATAATTAGAACACGTTTCAAAATATCAATCTATGCTGTACTCTAAACTGGTTCGGCTACGATGAATCCATACATGTACCTTGTGGAGGAAAATGATGATGACAATCCCTGAACCTGATGAAAATAACGCCTGGCGCCTGGAATCGCCTGATGTCTCCAACTGGCAAGGCTCTGCACGACCCGGTGCTGCCAACAAATACTTTATGGTATCGACCGACGGTCATGTGCAGGAACCGTCTGACCTTTGGTCAACCCGGATGGACGCAAAATATCATGATCGACTGCCCGGCGTTGCAGTTAATCCAAAGGGTGATAAATTCCAGAAAACAGAGGGCTTTCGCCCCATTCGAATCCGGAATATACAGTTTGATGGTGAAGACCGGCTTCGAAATCAGTCCGGTAAAACCCCACAGGAGAGGATTGATGATCTTGCCGCTGACGGTGTTGATGCGGAAATATTATTTCCGAACAAAGGCTTAACTATCTGGGCGACCCCGGATGCAAAGTTTAGCCAGGAAATGTGCAAGGTATATAACGACTGGGCCTGGGAAGTTTTCGCCGATCACAATGACGTCCTCTCGCCCATGGCGTGCATTGCCGCAGCAGATATTGAAGGGGCCATTGCAGAAATTGAACGGAGCGCCGACAGAGGATTTCGTGGTCTTTCCCTGCCCTGCAAACCTGTCTGGGGCGCACCAAACCATGAGGACCTGAATTACAACCTACCTGAGTTCGACCCGCTTTGGCGCTGTATTGAGGACACGGGCCTGCCAATCACTTTTCATGTCTCCACGGGGCGCGATCCAAGGACATCGAGAGGAAATGGCGGCGCGATTATTAACTACGCCGTCCACTCACTGGCACCGACAATGGAACCCATTGCAAACCTCTGCGCTTCTGGTGTTCTGGAGCGATATCCAACTTTAAAATTCGGCTCAGTCGAAGCAGGTATTGGCTGGGTTGCCTGGGCACTATCAGCAATGGACGAGGCATATAAGAAACATCATATGTTTGTACGCCCTAAACTCGACATGCTGCCCAGCGAGTATTTCAAGCGCAACGGCTTTGCAACATTTCAGGAAGACAAGCCCGGGCTTGATCTGGCAAGAGAACATGGCCTCGTTGATAATTTTATGTGGGCAAATGACTACCCCCATCATGAAGGGACCTGGCCACACTCGGCAGAAGCAATTGAACGCACCATGACCAACCTCGATGATAACGAGCGTGCAGCAATCCTCGGCTTGAATGCTGTACGGGTTTTTGGCTTCTCAATTCCCGAAAAGTACCAGTAGGGATTAAACCGTCACGGAGATTGGCGCGATGAACGATGCACGGACATTGAGAGGTCGAACGGTTGTTGCCGGTGTCGCTGAAACGACCTACTACAAGCGTGGTGAATCGCCAGACCCGGAATTTAAACTGGCACTGAAAGCGATCATCAAAGCCTGTGATAATGCGGGTATTTCACCAAAATCGATTGACGGCTTTTCATCCTACAGCAATGATCGGAATGATCCATCGCGACTCGCTGCCGCACTCGGCATACACGACCTGCGCTTCGCCAATATGCAATGGGGCGGTGGCGGTGGTGGCGGCTCAGCAGCAATTGGAAATGCCGCTGCAGCCATTGCCACTGGCATGGCTGAGTGTGTCGTGGTTTTCAGAGCATTGGCACAAGGGCAGTTTGGTCGATTTGGGCAAGGACCACGGCGCAACACTATCTCGGGTGAGTATGCACATTCGGTTCCCTACGGCATCATGTCACCGGCACAAATGTACGCGATGAAGGTGAATCGCTTCATGGATGAACATCAGGTTAGCCAGGATGCACTCCGGGCAATTTCCCTTACATCCTATCAACACGCGCAGAACAATCCCCGTGCCGTCATGTATGGGCGGCCGCTGGACATTGAAACCTACGAGCATTCAAGGTGGATCGTTGAACCCTTTCATCTCTACGATTGCTGCCAGGAAAATGATGGTGCGGCTGCTATTATTTTAGTATCTGCGGAACGCGCTGCAGAATTTGATCACCCACCCTG
>CAZAZB010000094.1:0-11808 GCA_964489485.1 uncultured Pseudomonadales bacterium
AGTAAATACTCTCATTTTCATTGTTTAGAATCTCCTTGGACAGGTGCTTAATAATTATGGCTTATCGAGGTTATCGACAAGGTTGATGAATTCTTTAGGACATTTTTCGTCCATTTAATAGGCGGCAGCCTGGTAGTTACCGCTGGGCTTTTCGATATTGAAGAACAGCATCATCTCGTTGAGCTTGTGGGCTTCTTCGCCCATCGCATTGCTCGCCCCGGTTACCTGTTCGACCATTGCTGCATTCTGCTGCGTGCCTTCATCCATGTTGGTGATGGAAGCATTCACCTGCTCAATGCCATCGGCCTGTTCCTGGCTTGCTCTGGCAATCTCGCCAATGATATTTGTTACTTGTCCTACCGAGTCAACAATCTGTGTGAGTGCTTCTCCGGAGCGATTGACGAGTTCTGTTCCGTGTTGAACCTGTTTGCTGCTGTCGTCAATTACCTCTTTAATCTCTTTGGCTGCCTTGGCACTGTGACCTGCAAGTTCCCTGACTTCATTAGCAACCACCGCAAAACCACGCCCCTGTTCCCCCGCCCTGGCTGCCTCAACCGCGGCGTTTAAAGCCAATAAATTTGTCTGGAACGAAATCTCATCAATGACGCCGATAATATTGGAAATCTTGGTGCTGGATTCACTAATATCAGCCATGGCAAGCACTGCCTCGCCCACAATCTCACCACCGGCTTGAGCCTGCCCGCGAGCATCGCTGGCGAGCTTGTTCGCTTCATTGGTGTTACTTGCAGTCTGCCGGACAGTTGCGGTCATCTGTTCCATTGCAGACGCCGTTTCTTCGAGTGCGGCGGCCTGCTGTTCCGTTCGCATTGATAATTCAGCATTGCCATTGGCAATTTCCTCGGCAACTTTCGCAACAGATGTGGATCCTTCCTGGATGTTAAAGACAACATCAGTGAGCTGCTCAACCGTGGTATTGACATCTGATTTTAGTTTTGCAAATACTCCCTCGTACTCTCCGTCCATATCATGAGTCAGGTCACCTTTTGCCATTCCGCCGAGAACAAGCACAGTGTTTTCGATGACATTTTCTGCGACTTCGACTAACTGGTTCACACCTTCACTCAGTGCCAGGTAGAAGCCTTGCTTGTTTTCCAGTTCAATTCTTTGGCCAAGATCACCCTGCTGTGCAGAAGAGACAATTGCCTGAACCTCTTCTTCAACCGCTATTTCTGCCGTTCTTTCAAGCCATTCGGCGACGGTACCAATCTTTTGTCCGTTCTTGTCCAACACTGGATTAGCAGTAATTCGATAAACTCGATCACCAAGATGTTTTTCAATGGTATGTGTCTGGCTCAGCTGTTGTAGCCGATGTCCTTCTTCGACGTGATCCACGTACAAACTATCGACACCTTTACCAATCATGTTGACAGCATCGAACCCCGGTATAACGGTTCTGATGTCTTGCTGCCCTCGCCTGAACATTATCGATGCAGCATCGTTCAAATAGATGATTTTTAGATCTGCATCAAGCATGAGCACAGAGGAAGTGACGCCATCCAGAGCTTGTTTAATACGCCCTGTTTCCGTTGCAATTCGATCTGACTCTTCTGCCATTCGTGCAGATTCTTCCGCTACTTTCGCCGATTCTTCAGCATGGCGACGGTCTTCTTCCATCTGTTGTTGTAATTGTGTCTGCTGTTCCTTGAGCTGGGTTTGCATATTGCTAAGCCCTCGAAGAAGCTCACCCGTTTCGTCGTGTGATCGAATGCTAATAACGTTATCCAGGTTTCCGCTTGCAATGGCTTCTGACAAGGTCACTGCTTGTTGTAGCGGATGACTGATGACTCGCGAAAGAGCAAAGAGCGAGAGGCTTAGTATTCCACCGACCGCGATGATGATCATTCCAAAAATCATCGATATGCGCTGCTGATTTGCAATGGCATTAGCCTGACTGGAATCCAGCAGCACCTCTTTTGTCTCAAGCATCTTCTCCAGTATGGGAGAAAATTCCAAGGCAACCTCATTGAAAGTGTCGCGCTCGCTCATCAATCGCTGTTGACTATCAGCATAGGCCTGTAGGTTACCCATATAGATGTCCAGGTTAGTACGAATTTCTGATTTACTCGCAGATGCAAGATTAGTTTTGGACAATTGACGCTCCATGGAGCGTTTTTCATCCTTTATTTCATCAAGCACATTTTTTACTGATTCGGTCAAGAAGCCCTTTTCGTGTCGTCGAATCTTTAACAGTGAATTTTTTAGCAACAGAGACTGACTATCATCAACAACATTTTGTACGATGTTGATACTGCTTAACACCTGACCCAGTTGCCCGTCTTCTTTGTTCAGACCTGCCTGAACCATTGTCGCAACCATCTCCTTAAAACTGCCCTGGTAGATATCCAGGTACATGGACATCTCTTCTATCAGATCAAGGGTTTTCTCTGTTGGCGGCTTCTCTTTGATCTCAGCGATCAATCCCTCCACAGAACTCAACGAGGCTTCATGTTGCTCAAGGAGGTCAGGGTCTCTCGTGATGATGAAGTCTTTTTCATGGCGCCGCATCTCCAGGAATTCAATATTGATATTGTCGGAGACTTCACCGAAATGTGTAATCTCCGCGATATCGGCGTTGGCAGAAGCGTCCAACACCGTCACCTGGTAGAAGGCAATGCCCAAACAACCGAATCCAAGGATAAGAACCACTGTGATGACGCCGAACTTTCCAGCGAGGCTAAGGTTTCTGATGGATTGTGGAATCGCCTGGAAAAATCCGAATAACTTCTTTGCAAACATTTAGTTTCGTCCCGATAGAAAGAGGCTGACAGATCAATTATCGGCAATCCAGTCTTCAACTTTAGGATAAACTGAGAGTATTTTGGACGAATATTTGCTCTGCTCGAGCGAGCCGAGACAGTCTTTAAAACAACTCGAAATCGTCTTTCGTATCCGGCTTATGAATGAGTCTTTCACGAACCAATCTGCCATAAACTGATATTTGATTGCGTCCATGTTCTTTGGCGTAGTAGAGCGCCTGATCTGCATGACCGACCATGGTGGTAGGATCATCGCCAGCTTGGACCTCAACCATCCCGATGGATACAGTGACCTGCTGCAGCCGACCAAAATGGTTAGACTCTATGGTTTCTCGAAATCGCTCAAATACACTCTCAGCAACACTTTCATTCATCGTACCAATCACGGCGACGAACTCCTCGCCGCCATAACGAAAAAGCAGATCGTTGGCACGGAAGCATTCACGCATGAGCCGGCTAAATGTGATTAACACTTCATCGCCATAGATATGTCCGAAGGTATCGTTGACTTTTTTAAAGTGATCGATGTCAAAGATTGCCAACCAATAGCTGCCTTCCTCTTGTCCATCGCGGCGATTCTCACCACCTGAAAACTGACTCAATTCACACTGACTCAAATGGATGGTTCTGTTGATTCGCTCAAGGAAAACCTTTCGATTCAAGAGCCCTGTCAGCGTGTCATGCTTTCCTTCATCAAGAATTAACAAATAATTTCGAAATATTTCAACCATTCCAATAACAATTCGATTGTCATCAACGGACATGGAATCATGCTGGATACACAAGACATAACCTATCTGATCGTTATTTTCTATCGGCAAGGTCCAGACGCACGAATCTTTAAGCGCCAGTTGTTGCGTCTTTCTTTCTTTAATTGACAAGTCCAACAACGGAGAAAAAATTTCGGCCGTTGCTTCTGGCAGTCGAAGCTTATTTTCCGCAAGGCCCTCCAGATCCCGCCCCGCAAGTGCAATAACGGATGATCGAGTACTGGTCTCACCCTCTTCCTGCACCTGTGACGTTTCCAACAGAAAGATAAGATTAACTTGTAGCATCTGATGAACTGTTTTCACCAGGCTTTCAGCAAGAACGTACTCTTCCTTATGTCGAGTGATCTCAACCACCGAGCTAATAATTTTTTCTAGCGCCCCCATATCAACTTCCAACGACCGATTGTTCACGGGGAATATACACATCAAACCGTGCACCTTCACACTCACTCTCGTCCACAGCGACCATGCCATTGTTTTGAACAACGGCGCCATAAACGCTAGATAGTCCTAATCCACCATCTCGCCCGTGTGTAGAAAGAGAATAGAATGGCTCAAAAATGTGTTTTCGCATTTCTTCGTCAATACCCGGGCCGGTATCTGAAACACTAAAGAGAACATAATCACCAGTCTGTTCCATGCCCAACTCCTCAACTTTATGACTATCTAACGATACATTTGAGGTCTTTAGATGAATCGATCCACCTGACGTCAGGGCATCCCGACAATTGGTCACTAGATTGACAACAACCTGCGCCAGTTGCGAGTGATCGAATTTGACAGGCCAAATGCCCGGGTCCAGATCTGAAATCAATTCAATATCACTACCGAGGATACTGTCGAGCATATTTTCAGCTTCATTTATCACTTCATTGACATTCAAAAACTGTGGTTTAACCGCTTGTTTCCGACTGAATGCCACAAGTTGTTCAATCAACATGGAAGCCTTCTCACAGGAATCGATCACCATTTCCAGTTCATGCTTACACGGCTTGCTGGACATCGCCTCTATTAACCCCAATTCCGCGTAGCCAATAATCGCCGTCAACCTGTTATTCAGATCATGAGCGACTCCACCGGCGAGTCTGCCGATAGACTCCATTTTCATCACCTGGTGTAGATCGTCAGCGAGTTGTTTACGTTCTTCTTCAGAGGCTCTGACTTCACGAAGATCATGAAGGATTGTTGAAAAGTGACTGACATTTCCATGTTTATCTTTGTGGACTATCAACACTTGTGAAACAGGAACAAGATCCCCCTCGACTGTCAGCAGCACACTCTCAGATTGCCAGACACCATTTTTCACGGCGGCTGGAAGCCCCTCAACAATCAACTGGTTTGCACTTTCTTCCTCCAGCAATCCAAACAATCTGATCTGTGAAAGATCTGCATCTTCAGCCAATCCCATCATCTCCCTGCCCTTCACATTTAGATGCAGGAAGAATCCGTCAACATCGGTTGTACCGACGAAATCAGGCGTGGCATCCCAAATAGAAGTGAGATGTTCTTGATACTGGGTGGTTTGTTTTTTCGCCAGTGTGCGACCCCAATTCTGGACGCGACACTCAACCGTTCGTGGGAGGAGTTTGAGTGTTTCTTCAGATTTCTCCATGTACTCAATGGCTTCATCAGCAGATTCATTGAAACCCTGATTCCCTATCAGAATCGTCTGGATCATGTCGCTCGGGCGACCTTCTCCGACTAGTTCAAGACCGTTTCCGTCGGGCAATTCCTGGTCTGCAACGATCAAATCAACTTTACGGTTCTCAATAAAACAACGTGCATCATCAAGATTTGGCACAGCAGATACCATCGTATGACCGGCGCAGGAATCCGACGGAAGAGCAGACCTCAACCTTTCATCGCCGACCACAAGCACATGAAACCTGATCTTCATGAGCCCGCTCCAAACAGCGCTTCATAGACTTCCTGAAACTGTAGCTGGCTCTCTTCGATGACTTCCTGGAGTTGACCCTGCTCAAGTTCTAATAGCTTCATCACATCAGGACAACTGATCAGTTCAACATCAGTGCCAATGCTCAGTTGTTCATTAATATAATCTGCAAGATAGACGACACTACATTCCGCCTGAAAATCCTGGCTGCGATCCACATGGTGATGGTTTCTAACAGTATCTATGAGTACATCAGGGAACTTCCATTCGGAGGCGAGCACACCGCCAACTTCTCCATGATCAAAACCAACAAGATCAAATTCAATAACATGCTCCGGCTCTGATCTCTTCTTGGCCTGATCTAACACTTCATCCTGAAAACCTGGTGCATTGCGGTACATGATGAGCTTGCCGACATCCAGCAAAAGGCCGGCAACGAACAGTTGCTCTTTTTTGCCTCTCAAACATCGTTGCGCGATCTGACGTGCAAGCACACCATTCATGAGGCTGTGTTTCCAAAATCGTTGGACATCCAGTCCAGGTGTCGCAACATTCTCCAGCGTCTGGGTGATGGAAGAGACCAGGATCAGGTTATTGAGATCATGCTCGCCGATAATGCCGAGTGCGCTGGATATTTCACTGATCCGTTTGGCCAGCCCGTAATAGGCACTGTTGACGATTCGTAAGACACGGGCACTCAATGACGGATCAAACATAATCAGGTCAGCCAGGTCTTCCCGACTGTGATCTGGATCTTCCAACACCGCCCTGATCTTCATGCAGCTTTCTGGCAGGGAAACCAGGTTTCTACAGCCTGCAACCAATTCTTCCGGTGTAATGCTTGAGGTTTGCGGAATCATTAATCGATATCTAGTTGTTCTTGTACTCTTTTATCGGCACCCCGAGAACAAACTAAAGCGATTTTGCGACCTTTTGTCGCCAGGATCACTGAACCTATCTGGAACCTATCTGGAACTCACCCGACCCACTAACCTTGTATCGTTACCATAATGGCGTCGCTGAGTTGAACCTTGTTAAAAGGCTTTTCCAGTAGGTTGACACCTGCCCCTATCTTTCCGCCCTTAACGAGCGCATCTTCAGAGTAGCCCGACATATACAGGATTTTTAGATCCGGTCTAAGCAACAGAGATTGTCGGGCTAACTCGACGCCGTTCACTGTGCCCTTCAGGACAACGTCCGCAAGTAACAGATCGATTCCGGAATTCTCTTGCAAGATTGCCAGCGCGATAGTGGCATCTTCGGCGTGGTGAGCAAGATGGCCCAATTGTTCCAGCTGGTGAACAACCAGTTGCCCCAGACCAGGATCATCTTCGACAATGAGTACGCAAGTGCTACTGGCATCCGCTTTGTCGAAAACATCTGGTGCCACTAATGAATCCAGCCCGGCCTTTTTCGTTCTCGGCAGGTAGACCGTAAAAGTGGTCCCCCGGTCCCGTTCACTTTCAACGCTGATATAACCGCCCGATTGTTTAATAAAACCATATACCATACTCAAACCCAGGCCACTGCCACGCCCCTGATCCTTGGTTGTATAAAATGGCTCAAAAATTCGATCTGTTGTTTCTGCATCCATCCCATGCCCATTATCTTTTACGATGATGAGCGCGTACTCACCCGTTTTAAGTCCTGGCTGTCGTGCAGAGTCTTCTGCAGTGACAAGCTTCTGGCTTGTTGTGATCTGCAAGGAACCACCACCCGACATCGCATCCCTGGCATTGATGGACAAATTGAGGATCATGCTTTCAACCTGGGCAGGGTCAGCCTCACACAACCAGATATCCTCTTTGCCTGATATCTGGACTTCAATATCACCGCCGAGTGTTCTACTCAACATTTCATCAAGGTTCGTGACCAGTTCCGATAAGTTAACAATTTCTGGTTGAAGCGCCTGTTTCCGCGAAAAAGCCAGAAGTCTTTTTGTCAGTGCAGCACCGCTTTCTCCGGCACGGATCGCCTGCTGAAGCGTAGCGTACAGTTGAGTCCCCTCTTCTTCATCCAACAGCGCCAGCTCAAGATTTCCAAGGATAACGGTCAATAAGTTATTAAAGTCATGGGCAATTCCGCCAGTCAGTTGACCCACCGCCTCCATTTTCTGCGCCTGGGCAAGGGACTGTTCATTTTGCCTTTGTTCTGTGACATCTCGAAATATTCCTTCGGCACCAATAATAATGCCGCTCTCATCCAACATGCTAACCGCATTAATCTCGGTATAGACAATCCCACCATCTTTACGTTTTAACTGAAGTTCATGGTTCTCGATTCGACCATTGGCGAGTATTTCATCCCGAAAATAGTCTGCAACAGTCGGATCTGTATAGAGGTCGGTGACCCTGGTGCCTATTAATTCATCAACAGAATAGCCCAGCACCTGGGTGACCGATGGTGATGCCAATAAGATTCTTCCATCAATATCTTGCCTGAAAAAAACATCGTTCAAATTGTCGATGATCCTTCGGTATGTATCCTCACTCTTCTGTAGATTACGACCACTTTCATGCAGATCACCAAAAATCGGACGGATGAGCAGGATCCCCACCAGTATAGAAACCGAATAGATAAGGCTGACAATACTTGCAGATAATTGGAACGAACTGGCGCCCGGGGACCGAAGGCCGAGGAGATGTTGTGCGACCATTGCCACAAGTGCAGTAGCAACCAGCAGCCATGCGCCAGACTTATTGGTCGTCCGAGCAAGTCGGAGCGCAACGGCAACCGCAATAATTTGCAGGCATAGCGCCAAACCTGATATGAATACTTCTATCATGGCTGAAGTACAAAGCAAGAATCATGCACAAAATGTCGAAGCGACTAGTTTAAATACCCCTGGATGGCCACAAGGCAATAGGAATAAGGGTGTACCTAGGGCGAGTGCACAGCAATCTTGGCGTAGAAGAACATAAATTGTTCGAGATCTTGACCTGCGCGGACAAAATCCACCGGCTCTTTCCTGGATTCTGCCAATAATTTGGCGGCCTCCAGCTGAATGTGGAAAATTGAGTCATTCTGCCAGGCGCTACCATTCAGCTCATCAATCTTGTCGAGGGATAACTCTATCGTCTTATCTTTATCCTTCTGTTGCTCGCCGAAATTGATTGGCGTCCATTCACCATTAAGGAAATCAAAAGAATAATCGTTAAGGAAAGCAGCGCCATGATCGATAATAAATTCAGTCGCATCCAGCAAATATTCAATTTCCGCGAGAGAGAAGGCGTAGTGCAGGTTGAACCTGACCCAACCCGGCTTAAGGCCATAGAGCCTGTTTTCCTGGAGATGACTGATCAGGCATTGTGAATGCTCATCGGATATCCCCAGAACCTTATGCCCATAGGGTCCTGCACATGAACAACCTGCCCGCGTCTGGATACCAAACAGGTCGCTGAAGAGGCGCGTAACAAACTTGGGATGTAACACCCTGTCCTGATGCTTGATGTTAAAGGGGATGATATTAATTCTCTTGTTGGGATCATCAGGCCCATAAATTTCGATGTTGGGGTTACCCCCAAAACGGGTCATGATTCTATCCAGAAAGTATCTTTCAACAGCCTCAATTGTGTCGTGCCCTACCTTCTCTTTCACGTCCATTGATAAGGCAGCACGAAGGGTTTGAAGAATTCCGGGCGTCCCGGCCAATTCACGTTCCTCTATATCATCAAGAAACATTTCTTCCTGACTGGTCACATAGGCAACGGTACCGCCACCTGCAACACTCGGTGGCAGATCCGATTGGTAAATCTTTTCGTTAAAGACCAATACGCCACTGGAACCCGGTCCTCCGAGAAACTTGTGGGGCGAAAACACAACAGCATCCAAATAACCTTCATCATCAGGAGACATATTTATCTCCACATAGGGCGCACAGGCTGCAAAATCAAAACAGGCGATGGCACCATGGGTATGTAGAATTTTCGCTACTCGATGAACATCAGTCAAAATCCCGGTCACATTAGATGCGGCAGAAAAGGAGCCTATTTTTACGCGATCCTTGTATTCTTCTTTTTGAAGTGTCTGTTCCAATAGATCTATATCCAGCTCGCCGTTATGGTCCATGGGAATCTCAACAACATCACAGAGCCCCTGACGCCACATGATCTCATTAGAGTGGTGCTCATAAGGACCCACGAAAACGATCGGACGATGGTTGTTGATATAGCTTTCAAGAGCCGGTAGAACCTCTGCCTGGTCTGCCGGCAGACCTTGTGTAAAAGATTCCACCAGAGCAGATAATGTTCGCTGTGTGGTTGGTGGCAGATAGACTCCCAACAAGGTTAGCAACCGTTGAATTGCGCCGGTCGCACCGGTACCAACAGGAATCACTTTACCGGCCTTACCCGCGTTCACATGTTTCTTGATCTTTGATTCCGCCTGATGAAGCAGGTCGCTCATCAATTTACCGGTAAAATCATCCTCGGTGTGTGTATTGGCATAGTAGGGCAACAAACTCTGGATGTAATTTTCTACCGAATGCAGACTTCTACCACTGGCCGTATAATCCGCATAGAGCAGTGGCTTCTCGCCGAATGGCGTTTGAATCATGGCCTTCTGGCCCAGGATGTCAGCTCTGAGCCAATCCAGACCTTTAATTGCTTGAATGGGGTCCACAGGTCTTCCTCGATCAATTCTTGTTAGCGGGCATTCACTTACTATATAGGCCCTTTGTTTCAGCCAATGGGTGGCGGTTCGATATCCAACATGGTCTCGATCAGCATTGGACCCTTTTCTTTCATAGCAGTTTCAAACAATTTGTTAAATTCATCTGCCGTTGTCGCGCGGGCGGCTCTTACGCCCATTCCCTCTGACATTTTTACAAAATCAAGGTCAGGGTTACTCAGATCCAACATGTCCAATGTCTTTTTATTCATCGATTGGGCACCGACGCGAGCAAGCTCTATTTGCAAAATCTGGTACTTGCGATTGGCAAAGATGACGATGCAAATGTCCAGATTTTCACGCGCCATTGTCCACAAAGACTGAATGGTATACATGGCTCCCCCATCACCATGAAGGCAGATGACTTTTCGCTCTGGGCAGGCTACCGCGGCACCAATCGACGTTGGCAATCCATAACCAATTGAGCCACCTGTTAGTGACAACCAGTCATGTGGTTCTGCTCCTTCGCTCAACGGATAGGTGAGGAACCCGGCAGTAGCACTTTCGTCAACAACAATTGAATCCGTTGGCATCAATTCTGTGAAGGTTCGCGCAATAGATTCAGGAGACAGATCGCCGCTGGCAAGCCCGGGTTTCCGGAGTAGTTGTCTGCGCAGGTCGAGATGACCTGCATCAAGCTCATCGACCAGTTTTTGCAGAGCATCCTGCGCATCTTCAGATACTTCTGCGAGCGTATGCAAGGTGCTGCCTTCCGGGTAGAATTCGCTAGCCTTGCCGGGATAAGCAAAAAAACCAACCGGCGCTTTGGTACCCACCATAATAAGCTGCTGCGCATCTTTGATCTGCTCGGTTGCCTGTTCAGCGAAATATCCCAGTCTCTCTACTGGGCAGCGCCCTTCACCCCTGGAAATTTTTGCGGTAAAGGTATCGCAATAAAGTCTGGCACCGGTTGCCTGTGATATCTGGTCAGCAAGTTCGATACACTTTTCAGTCAATGCGAGATTAGACATCAGAATAATGGTTGTCTTGCCATTTCGCAGTTGTTCAGCTGCCGTTTTCACTGCTTCATCCGAGACCAGATTAGCCGTCGGCAGCTGCCGTTGTCCCTCCGGCACCACTGATTCGTCCCAGGCACAATCGGCTGGTACGATCAGTGTCGAAATTTGTCCCGGTTTCACATTCGCCGCAACCACTGCATCGGCCGCGTCGGACGGAAGACTTGCCGCATTGGCGACACTTCGAACCCAGTGAGAGATGGGTTCAGAGAGGCCAACCACATCAGAGTTAAGGGGTGCATCATACTTCTTATGATAGGTTGCATGATCACCAATGAGATTGAGCACGGGCGAGTTCGCCTTATAGGCATTGTGCAAATTGGCAGAAGCATTAGACAAGCCCGGCCCAAGATGCAGTAGGGTACAAGCTGGTTTGCCTGTCATTCGGCCATATCCATCGGCCGCACCAGAACAGACCCCTTCAAACAGGCTGAGAATCGAGCGCATACCCTGGGTTTTACCAATGGCGGCGACCATGTGCATTTCCGATGTACCCGGATTGCTAAAACACACTTCTACGCCGTTGTTGATCAGCGTTTCCAACATACTTTCGGCACCGTTCATAGGTTCGACTCCATTGGCATAAAGTAAAAAAGATCAGAAAAAAAGAACCGGCAGTATAGCCTAATAGTGATAAATGGCACGGCTAGTTTTTGACTGGTTAAATTCACCACTTTGCGGTC
>CAZAZB010000095.1:0-11733 GCA_964489485.1 uncultured Pseudomonadales bacterium
AGACCTCTATAGGATTCACCTAAGGAGTCAGACATTTCATTAAACGCCTGAAATGCGGCCTGTAGGTTATTCGTCTGTATGTGTTGATCGATGTTCATTAGTTTTCTTTGTGATCATTCCGCTTATGCTGAATCGTTAGCCTGTGTCAAAATCAAGGGCATGCAACGCTGACTTTTATGACTATTTACTGACACCCTGTTTGTTTATCCTTCTGTTTCTAATATGAAAAGCCGCTGAGGCTACTATTTACGACTAGTCGCGCCTTACTCTCAATTTGGTAACTTCTTATTGGTTGTTCGTATTGACTAACGATGCAATTACCATGCCCGGAATTCCCTGAGCGATTTCTCGCTACGCTGGGGACAATCGGCAGATGGAATACTTCCGCATTTTTTCTACCAGCGTTGTTCGCTGAAGATTCAACATTTTCGCTGAGTGGGCGACAACCCAATCAGATGTTTCCAATGCTTCCCAGATAAGAGATATTTCTATCTTTCTGAGTTGATCTTTCAGATCTATCCCGGATTCTGGAATCAGTTCCAATGGCTTTTGCGCCAAGTCGGGGATATCTGTTCTGCAGGTAGAGTAGTCAAGCGTCGGGCCCACTGGTCGATAGGCGCACGGGAGATCCTTCGTTTTAACGGTTCCTTCGGGGTGCAGAATCGCAAGACGTTCCATTAGGTTAAAAAGCTCACGCACATTGCCTGGCCAATGGTGTCCGGCGAGCGACTGCACGACACAATCAGAGAGATTCAAAGTGACGCCTGTATCGTCAAATAACCGTTCACCAAGCGCTTCAATTAAAAGAGGAATGTCTTCAGAGCGATCTCGCAAGGCTGGAATTTCAATAGGGAACACATTGAGGCGGTAAAATAGGTCCATTCTAAATTTACCTTCTTCTACCAGTTGTTCGAGGTTTTGGTGGGTTGCCGCAATAATCCTCACATCAGCATGGATAACCTCTTCACCGCCAACCCTTTCAAAGGTTTTCTCCTGCAAGACCCTTAGAAGTTTTACCTGCATATGCAGTGGCATATCGCCAATTTCATCCAGGAACAATGTCCCGCCTTTGGCCATTTCAAATCGACCCGGCCTGGACCTTACCGCACCCGTGAATGCGCCTTTTTCGTGCCCGAATAATTCTGATTCCAGCAATTCTTCCGGAATTGCACCGCAGTTAATCGGAACGAAGGGTTTTCTGGATCTTTCGGAATTCGTATGAATATTGCGTGCAATCACTTCCTTGCCAGTGCCAGATTCGCCCAGTATCAACACACTGGTATCTGTGGCAGAAACAAGATTGACCAATCGATCAATACTTTCCATTGCTGGACTGTTTCCAATCATCTTTGGGAAACTATTACGCCGGTCCGACTTGGTTACCATGCGGGGAGGTTTAGGCTGGTAGTCGGTGTCAAAAGTCCGGGCAATTGCGTTCATGATCATATCCTTGTATCAAGTTGACCAGGCTCATCAGCTATTGACTGCCTGGAAGGATATTCTTTTACACGCACGACGAGAGGTCAATTCTTCCGACCGAAAGAACTGTAAAGAACTGTAATGAACGTAAACCAATGTAAACCGGACCCTTCAAATCGGCGGAAAAGCCGCTATTCGGTACGCCTAATGTTAACCCTTGTTAACATATCCCTTTACATAGAGTTACAGAAACAAAAGTGGCGTGAAGCTGTTTGTAAAATACAACTTCGCTATCGGTTGCGCCTCAAGGCGACTAGTCGACGGTGATGCCGAAAAATAAATTTCTCCAACAAGACCTCTACGCTCTGGTTAGTTCCAATAAAATCGACACTAAATCCTTCAGCATCTTCATCTATATCATTGGCATCCATACTATGCCCAGGCATTTTTCGCCTGTTATGGTCTGTATCGACAACTTGCCCATAAATCTTTAGGGGTTTAGGTACTTCGGGCTGAATATAGACCTCAATTTTCAAAATATCGCCTATCTCCGGTAGACTCTCCCCATCTTTGTGTGGCACAAACATTTCGCCTGAGCCCAGTTCGACTCGTCTCTTTTCAGGAAGCCCGAATTCCCTGGTCAACAAAATACCGAGAAATTCCAAAACCATATTCAGTTTCTGATCTAATCTCACGAACTCGGGAATAAGATCTGCAAACTCATCACTTTCCGGTAAATGCTCGGTAAAAGAACTGGCAACCTTCAGGAGATTTTCATTTGATTCGTTCGCCTGATCAAACAACATTTCCGTAGGCTTCAATTCGCATCGGTTCCATGAAAGTGGAAACTCACCACGGTAACCAAGAAAGTGGTCACGGGACAGATCCGTATTCACGCTGGAATCAGGTTCATGAGTTTTCATTGGCGCTAAACAGCCTTATATTCAGCAACAGCCCGTAGACCCTGCCTTAGTTCATGAACTTCGCATCCCGCTTTTAGCCGGGCATCACAGACAATATCAACAAGTCTTTCATTCATTTCGATGAGCATGGTAATGACCTCACCAATAACGCCGTCATCCTGGTTGTTGAATTTCGTGTCGAGACCACCCGCTTCGATTGGTTCAAGGCATGGCATGGAAAAGTAATCCATCAACTCCTTGCCCCGCCTCGCTTCCAACTCAGCGACTCGCCCCCACTCTCCTCTGTTGGCTAGCAATAGCATTTCTTCACAGGTCGCAATCAAGGTCATAAGACGCTGACGCCCGACATCATCAGTCACCGTTAGCCGGTCTAATATGCTGCCTTTCTCCATTACTGACTCCTAATCTCCGCAGGAATTTCCAACCAGGCATCATAGACCTCCTTTACTAAAGCCTTAACTTCCTGAATGATCGACGGATCGGATCCAAGATTAGCTTCAAGTAAACGGTGTTCCATATAATCGTATAGCGACACAAGATTGGTCGCAATCTCTCCACCTTTCTGATTATCGATACTCGCTCGCAGATTATCGATAATTGAAATAACACCGGAAATCATCCGGCCTTTTTCTGCGACATCTTCATTCTCGATAGCTAATTCGGCAGAGGTGAGCTTATCTAATGACCCCTGAAGTAGCATAACAACGAGTTGGTGGGCAGAAGCGCCTGTGACTCCTCCCTCGATTTTTACATCCTGATAGGCCATTAGTGCTGCGCGGGTATTCATCCTGAGTCCTTCGTTTTTCATCCCTGTGATCAAATCTCCGGACGAAGACCTTCGATAGGAGAGTCCAGGTTCCTGAGATATAAGATTATTGAGTTGATTTTCCATGTTGATTATTAACGTATCGGTCCAGAGCCGGGCAGGGATGCCAGCGCAGAAGTCAAAAATGATCCTGTTGCACTAAGTTGCGCTACCAGCGCATCTAATGCACCAAACTGTGCACGAAAGCGAGCTTCTACCTTATCCATCCTTAACCTGAGGTTTTCAAGCGTTTTTCCCAATCCCTCGATTGTTGTTTTGATCCCACTGGTCCTCGCATCAAACAAACCGTCTGCGGCCAACATATTCGTTGTTGCGCTATTGATGAGATCGCCGATCCCCCTCGAAAATTGAATCGGTGCACGTAACCCGACTGCCCCACCCGTCACTGAGATGACCAGCCCTTCTGCATCTGTTCCCTGCGCCGCTGTTAAGGATTGTCCGCTACCGACACCCAGCACACCGTCAATGGACCCGACGATATCAATACCACTAGTCCCATTGGCCACTGAAAAACCGAGAGTGGTCGTTGTAAAGGCATCAATGGCGGTAATATTGACCGTGGATTCCGAACCATACCGTTCCGATGTAATGGCCAGGCTATTGGTTGCCGAGTCATAGCTCACAGCAACCTTAATACCAGCATTTGAAAATTCGCTCACACCATTCAGGCGTGTCTCCAGCTCTAGTGCCAGTGATGCACCTGTTGTATAAGCACCCTGGGTTATTGCGATGGCTGAGCCCTGAATGCCGTTAATCTCGAGTGTCAGGGAATCATTATTTCCATCTATTGTGAGACTGCCAACATTGAAATCAGGAAGCACACCTGTGCCGGTTATCTGTCCCTGAGTCGCCAATTGGGAAATGCTGACAGGATATTCACCTGCCTTGGTATCAATACCTGAACCTGCAAACTCGATATTGTCATCACTAATCTGACCGAACGCAGCGAATAGCCCAGCGATGGCGTCAAAATTATCCTTGAGTGCAGCATCCAGTTTTACGTTATCAATGTTCAAACTGCCATTGGCATCCGTTGTGATACCAACCTCCGACAGGGTTGAGAAGGCACTCGAATAGTTTTCTACCGAACTGTTTATAATCTGACGCATCCTGGATGTCGCGCTACGCAGAGTCGCATCACCCAACAGGATGTTCCCGGTTTTAGAGTTTTCATCAAATGCCGACAATTGGTTGGAAACAGCATTAAATGCACGGTATCCATTAACAAAGCCTTCAATAGCGGTTTTAACGCTAGCGACATCTCGGGCGACATTCATCGTGACAGGTTGAGTAGTGATTTTTTGCAAGTTGATACTCACACCATCAATAACATTTGCCACCTCGTTGGATGAACTGGTGATGGCAAGTCCATTTACCGTCATCAACGCATCTTTCGCTGCAACAGTCTGCGCCATATTAGTCGCACTAGAATTAAAAGCGAGCGCAGAGAGCCCGGTATTGTCGGTATCGTTCCCATCACCGTCGCCAGTAATGGAGACCTCCAGACTATTTTCAATGCCTGTCGTCGCTGAATTCAACAATAATCTGAAGCCAGTCCCGTCATTAACAATGACAGCAGAAACACCGGCGTTACTTTCGTTAATGGCATCTCTAATCCCCTGTAGCGTATTGTTGGAACTATCAATAACAACAGTTACAGTTGAGCTGTCCGGGTTCTGGGTGAAACTGTTGTAGGTATCCGTACCTGGGACATAGTCAGTGGTACCAAATTTCAATGTCAATGTACCGGTGCCCACAACATCTGATATTGCCGTATAGGCGTTACTTGCAAGTGAATGTGCTTCTGCGAGTTGCGACGCTTCCAGCGCGTATGATCCTAATTGCGCCGCGCTGGTAGATGTAACAGTTAACGCTGTTTCATCCGTGAGCGTCACTGTTTTCTGTTCAAAAGATGCGGCTGTTCTCACCTGTGAAACAGCACTTTGCAGCCCGGCAACCGCACCCTTTATTGTTCCATAGGCAGAGAGCTCAGCCTGTAGTCGGCTCTCCTGCCGGGCAAGACGAAGCTCCGTTGGCTGGCTCTCGGCTGCGACGAGTTGTGTCACCAGACTCTCGATGTCCAATCCCGACCCGATTCCTGACGCCCTAATCGGCATGCTTCACCTTATGTATTGAAATGACTTTATCTGAAACTTCTTCTTCAGAAGCCCAATATTTATATCGACAGGTCAGGCAATAAAATGAAATTATTCTGCCTAATCTCTTCAGGTAGATCTGTTCATTTAGACCTTTTCATTTAGAAACAATGCAAAGCTGATGCCAAGTCGAGCTTCGAATTAAAGCCATGAGATGTTTGTAGGGGCCAAGGCGTTCTACGCCTGGCTTTTGACGAGTAGCCCTTTAATCGGGTCACTGCTCTTTGATGAGATGTGTCGTGAAAGTGCCATCACTTCATTGGCGGGTATGTTGCGGATTGTCTGGCCTGTGGCGCTGTCAACAACAGAAATCTGTTGCCCACCTGAAGAACTGTCGACATACAAATGCACTTCACGGCTGGTGCTCTGTACATAAGTGGATACAGTATTGACCGCTGCGAGTAAGGAATCGCCATTGGATGGATGATCAGCTTGATCATCTGATGAAGACCCATCTTTGCCGGTATCGGCTAAAGCTTGCCGATCGTAGGATGCGCCCGCCAACCTGGACTTGGCTGGACTGGAACTTCCCGGCTTGGCAAAAGTTGTGGTAATTTTGGAAATCACACTGGCCTGCATATCTTATGAAGGGAATGGAATTTCTGGTCCTTCAGATCTGATCCCTGGAAGGTGGGTGGCCGCGTTAGCGGCCACCCGTTGGTATTATCGCAGTAGCGACAACACACTTTGCGGCAAAGAATTTGCCTGAGCTAACATAGCAGTACCAGCCTGTTGCAATATCTGACCACGCGTCAATTGCGCTGTTTCCATCGCAAAATCAGCGTCGCGGATCCTTGATCGAGCAGCAGACAGGTTTTCAGACCTTTCTCCCAAACTGGAGACAACAGATTCGAAACGATTCTGTATGGCACCCAGTGAAGCTCGGGAGCTGTTAACTGTCGCCAGTGCTGCATCAATTGAAGTAATCGCCGCGTTGGCGCCACTCACACTTGATACATCAATATTGGCAACAGCCACGCCGGTTAGGGCGGCAGCCTGAGTCTGGTTATCGGTGAAGCCAGCAGCGACTTCCGTCGTTCCTGTTAATGCAATACCAGCTGCAGAACTACTGGATAAAGTCACTGTACTACGATTGGTCGCTGCAGCGCCGATGCCAGTCGAGGCAGCTGTTAGCGTTCCGAACGAGTTGGTAACATTACGGCCATCTACCGCCACCAGTTGAACACCGGAAGCATCAGCGCCAGTGTCTACAGCCGTTACACCTGTAGCAGCACTGATTGCGTTGACTGCAGAGACTGTATTCGCACGACTGGTTGCAGCATTGGTGGTAGTCGAGAAAGAAGCGGTTTGGACACCGTTAATTGTCACGGTACCGGTCAAAGCAGCAGCTGTCATGGTTGATCCAGCAACAGTTAATGAATTTGCACTAGCAGAAACATTCGTACCAGATAGGGTATTGATCTGGGCAGCGATTGCTTTCGCATCACCTGCAACAGCTCCTACATCGACACCGTTAATAAGCAGATCACCAGAGGTGAGAGCCGCTGTAACAGCACCGCCTGTAACTGACGCAGATAAAGCTGCACCAAGATCAGTAGTCCTTGAACTGGCAATGCTGGAAACATTAATTGTTTCGCCAGCATTAGCACCTACCTGAAACGCATTGTTCGAGAAGGTACCATCCAGTAATTTGATATCGTTGAAAGTAGTCTGTGTGGCAACACGATCGATCTCTGCCACCAACTGACCGACTTCCACTTGAATCGCAGCACGGTCAGAAGCGGAGTTTGTTCCGTTCGCTGACTGTACAGATAGTTCACGGATACGTTGAAGGTTATTCGAAACCTCCTTCAATGATCCTTCTGCAGTTTGTGCTAGTGAGATGCCATCATTTGCATTTCGAGCCGCCTGTGTAAGACCACGAATCTGAGACGTAAACCGCTCAGATATCGCGAGACCCGCAGCATCATCTTTAGCACTGTTAATCCGCAGACCGGAAGACAGACGCTGAAGGGATGTTGTTAGGCTCGATTGCGAACTGCTCAGATTGCGCTGTGCAGTCATTGATGCAACATTAGTATTTATAATTTGCGCCATGGTTTTTAATCCTCATTTAAAACCGATTTGTGCCCAAATAAGAGCTTACGCAAACTCTGATTCTGAGCGTAACAACGGAATCAGCTCCGTCGATACAGCGTTTATCGGCGCTCTTATGGAAAGCTTTAGGAAATAAATACTCGGAAAATGAAGTATTTCTGTGAATAACTGCCGAATGGCTGGCTTATTTCTACCTCAGGAACTGAAAGAGAGACAATTCCTGAACGCGAACATAAATCTCTTGAGCGGCTTTTAGAGCCGTCAATTGCTGGTTCATTTCATTGACTGCCTTGGCATAATCCAGGTCCTGAAGGCTGGAAAGAGACTGCTGTAACTGAATCGAGGAGATTTCATTCACATTCAACTGAGCATCCAGACCATTTAGTCGAACGCCTATCTCTGCCCGGACATTGAGCAGGTGATCCATCCCCTGGTCGATGTCACTTAGCGCTCCACTTAACTCATTATGCAAACGTGTCTGATTGGATGAACCGCCGGACGCGTTTCTGATACTGCTTGCAATGCCATCGATGGTCGAGAAGATATCGCGGGTGGGGGATGTTTCAACGGTAAAGCTATCACCATCTACCGGCAGGCCGGTAAAACTGGCCCGCACGCCGTTGAAGGAAATCGCTTCTCCTTCAACAAAAGTTCCCGAGGAGACCAAACCACTGCTCCCATCTCTTATCTCATAGGTAATCGGGTCCGCCAGAGTGGCCTGACTAAACTGGATGGCATAACTATCCGGCACAAAGTCACCTGCAATCGAACTTGCCATGACAGCCGCACCCGAATTTGCTGGATCAGCACTTCCGGTGAAAGTGCCATTGCCGGTTTTGATGTTCTGAAAAACATCATAGCCATTGTCTCGCATGGCAATCTGTGTACCTGAACCAATCTGCACAAAACGTTGTCCCTGGTCACCATTGTATTCAACCTGGCCATTGACTCTCGTGAAAGGTTCGTTCGTCACCTGATAGCCAGAAAAGATATATTCACCCGATGCATCCTTGGTATTGGCAAGGGCCAACATCTGGTCACGCAAGGATTCGATTTCTGTCGCAATGACCTCTCTATTGCTATCGTTCAAGGTATCGTTGTTCGCCTGAACAACAAGTTCGCGGATACGTTGAAGGGTATTGCCCTGCTGCGCCAGGATGCTTTCTTCCTGGGATATCTGGGTTCTGGCTGCATTAATATTCAGATCATATTGGTCGGTCTTTGCAATCTCACTCGATAGATTGAGCACGCGAACTGACCCCGTTGGGTCATCAGAGGGCTTAACCAGACGCTTACCTGATGCAATTTTCAGGTCTAGTTCGGCAACCTTGGATTGCATGTCGAGAATTGCATTCAGGTTTTGTCGGGAAATTTGAGAAGTTGAGAGTCGCATATTTTCGCTTACCTTCCCGGCCTATCTCGTTGCGCTTATCAGCGTCTGGAACATAGACTGGGCAACAGATATTACCTGAGCCGCAGCCTGATACGCTTGTTGAAGGCGGAGTAAATTAGCAGCTTCCTCATCAAGGTTAACCCCCGACACGCTGTCTCTAACGGTTCGCGCCTGCTCCAGCAAAGACGATTCGGTCTTTAGGTTAACAGTCGCCTGGCGCGTGTCGACTGCAATAGATGCCACCATATTTCCATAGACATTTTGATAAGTACTCTGCCCAGACTCCATAATTTTGGCTGACTGCAAGTCTGTGAGAAGTAACATATTGCGATTATCTCCAACACCAGAAGTATTATTCTCGATGATAAACTGGTCGCCGGTGGAAGGTGATCCCGAAACTGTAAACGAAAGATCACCACTCGCTGGAAAAGAAAAGGTCTTGCCTACACTCTCTGTTGCTGGATCATAGGCAAGCGTCGCGACCGGACCGCCCAGCACATCAAAGCCGGGAATACCTGCGCCGAGAGCATCAGGGTTAAAAGTCAGACTCACCGATGTCACAAGTGGTATCCCCGTTTGGGATGTCACGTCCAGGTTACTGACTCCTGCATCGCCTGTGTTTGTCGCGAGGTTTTCTGAGCGCAGCGCTGCTGCTGCGGCTATTTGTGACGTTTGCGTCAACTCGAGACCAAAATCCGTTGCAGCATTTGCTGTTGGTTGTATAAGAAATGTATCACCGGCAACGGCTGTTCCAGAAACGTTAATATCCAGACCATCAATAGCGAAAGGTGGACTCCCGATATTGCTCTGATTATCTGAACTTCTAATAACCTGCCAATCAGACCCATCGAATCGCATTAAATAGTCGGCTCCTTGCACCTGACTGATATCTGAAATGTTGGCACTCACAACTGCCGAGCCTGCGTTGTTGCTAGATGTCGTGACTGAAGGTGCTATGGCAGAAAAGAAATCCTGACCCTGGTTGCCTTTCGAATCAAGACCCAGGCGATGTTGCTCATTAAATGTTTCTGTTAACCCGACCAATACAAGGCCAAACTGACTCCTTGCAGGGTTGAGCACATTGTCGCGAAAACTGATCAGACCCTTAAGTTCACCGCCAGAAATCAGCGAGGTGATTTTTGTCGCTGTCGTTCCATTTGTTGAATATCCAACTTCAAATTTGCGGGCATCAAGGTCACTTGCCAGCACCGTCAGTTTTGTTGCCTGCGAACCAATGACCAATGGCTGGCCACTACCCACCATGACATTAATGCTGCCATCATCCTGCTCCAATGTATCAACACCCACTTTGCTGGATATCTCGGCAAGCAGTTGATCTCGCAAGTCGAGAAGGTCATTGGGTAATTGTCCCGGGTCCGCAGAGCCGATACCAGAAATACGGTCATTGATCTTGGCGATATTATCAGCCAGGACGTTGATCTCATCGACCACAGTCCGCATTCGACCATTCACTTCCGTATTGAGAGAGTCAAGGCTGGAATCAAGAAACTTCACTTGATTGGCCAGTGCGCCTGCCTCTGACAAGGCAACCTGACGTTCCGGCAAAGATGCTGGATTGTTGGCAACACTATTCAGTGCACCAAATAGTTTTTGTAGATTTTCCGTTAACCCGGCAGATGGGTCAGCAAGAAGGTTATCTAGTCGCGCATTAAGATCTGACTCGACACCTAACTTACTCGACGATGCAGTATAATCTCGAACCTGCGCCACCAGATATTCATTGTATACACGGCGAACGCCCGTGGTCTTTACACCATTACCAACGAAACCTGCACCGGTATTGGTTGAAGGCTGGCTGACAAGATCGACTGTCTGACGGCTATACCCCTCTGTATTGACGTTGACAACATTATTTCCTGCCGTCGTTATCGCCTGTTGTAGCGAAGTGAGTCCGGAGACTGCAACACCAAGAACACCCATTAGTAAAGTCTGCCTGTTTTCATTGACGAGTCGACATCGATTTTATCCGTTGGCTTATCATTCAATGTTGGCTTATCACTCAATGTTGGCTCAGCATTCTGTGTTACCGCATCTGACGAATCACTGCCGCCAGTCGAGAAGCGTAATTGCCTGGCAATAATTTCCGCAAGACCAATGCCACCGCGCTCTGAAATATCAATTGACGCCTGCTGGTCAAACATCTGTTGATAGGACTTGAGCTCGGAGCTGTTGAACAGTCCACCGTCCTGCAACGTTTCCCGTGCAGAGCTGAGCATCATGTTCAAAAATATCGACTCAAACTGTTTAGCAACTTCCATAACTGAATCTTCGGGATTGTTGATTGCCTTGTATTTCAATGCATCAAGTCTCGAAATATCATGATAGGCCGATAAGCTATTCGAGCTTGTCGAGATCATTGAAGTGTCCATTTAAATGATGACAAGTTGTGCACGCAGTGCACCAACCTGTTCCAGGGCTTCAAGAATTGATATTAAGTCACCGGGAGACGCACCCACCTCATTCACTGCTCGAACGAGTTCATCCAGCGTGACACCCGGTTGAAAAAGAAACATAGGGTTATTATCTTCTGCAATAGCGACTTCAGAATCTTTGACTACTTTACTGGAACCGCCGCGCGAAAAAGCCGTGGGTTGGCTGACATTCGTCGTTTCCGTAATGGAGACCGTTAAACTACCATGAGAAACGGCAGCCGGCATTACTCGTACGTGGCTACCAATAACCAGGGTACCGGTGCGAGCATTCACGATAATTCTCGCCGGCGCATCACCAATCGTTACGTCAATATTCTCCAGTTCCGCCAGATAGGCGACTTTGCGCCCGGGGTCTGTCGGCGCTTTCACTTGAATAGAAACACTATCCATCGGTATCGCTACACGCTGACCCATAAACTGATTGATGCTGTCTGCTAGGTTATTTGCCGTTGTGAAGTCCGGATTGTTCAGATTAATCGTTAGAGAATTGGTATTGGCGAATGGA
>CAZAZB010000096.1:0-6554 GCA_964489485.1 uncultured Pseudomonadales bacterium
TATCGTCTTGCCAAGCCAGTTCGAGAGCGAATCCAACCGCTAGTGAATTCTTCTTAAAGTATCCAGCGTTTCGCTTTTACCGTTAACTGGAGCGATATGGCAGCCATACTCTCTACTCTCTAAATTTTTGATCCAGGTCCATGAGTACAAAATAGGTTTGGAGGTAGCTATGCCTTCATAGCCTTCAACAATGATCAAAACATTACTGAAAAATAGCTCACTAACCACGAGTGTGAGTGCTTGATGAAAGTGGAATAGTTCCCGGGAGCGTGGATTTAGGTCTCTTTCATCGCGAAAACGAATTTGATTGTTTGTTGCTTCATAGAGCAATGGCAATGGCTGATCGCTTGGGACCCATCACTGGATGAACTTTGTTTCTGCTTCCAGCTTTCTGCCTGAAAAAGTGCCTGAAGATGTCTGGGTTGGTGGTGACAAAGAACAGTCCCTTGCTGTGTCTGGGACATATTACACCGGATTGGACGCCCAATCTGTAGAAGTGACGTGTAGAAGTCACCTGTACGCCCACCCCTGCCAATGCTACTCAATGGCTCTCGTTAACCCGGATATGCTCACGCCACTCCCGGGTTCATCGGTGAATTGGACTTCAATGCGGGAGGGGCAGCCCATATCCTCACCCTGAATGATCTCGAACTGTCGCTTTCCCTGCCAATTGATGTCGCGTAGGTAACCGGCCAGTGCGGCAGCGGCAGCACCGGTTGCCGGGTCCTCATAGATGCCGCCCGATGCAAAAGGGTTGCGAGTGTGAAATCGCTCATCGGATTCCTGCCAAATCAGGCTGATGGTGGCCAGTTCTTCTTTGAGCATCAGGTGGCGAACCTCCTCAAATGCGTATTCCATCGCAGCCAGGGTTTCCCTGCTTTTCAGGAAAATGAGGAGATGCCTGGCGCCCGCGGACGCAAAGTTGATGGGATAATGTGAGTCAGCCTCTGCACGAGTAAAGTTGAAATGGGTCAACAAATCTGCGACGAACGCATCGGGCGCCTGGGATGATGATGTCGCTGGTGATATCAAGGTGGTTGAATATCCGCCATCTTGCAACACCTTCACAGCGATTCGCACCGCCCCATTGTTCAAGATCAGCCGGTAATCACCTTCGCCGAACTGTTCGCCAAGGACGGATCCGCTGGCGATGGTGGCATGGCCGCAGAAGGGAACTTCCATCATGGGAGAAAAATAGCGAATCCTCCAATCCCCATTTTGTCGTTGCAGGAAAGCAGTTTCAGAATATCCTACTTCTTTCGCTGTCTGGCGCATAATCTGGTCTTCGGGCAATGTTTCGCAGACAACGACGCCTGCCGGATTGCCGCCGGTATTGTTGTGGGTGAAAGCAGCTATTCTGTTTATCTTCATAGGGATTTCTCGTGCAAATGGTCGTCAGAGGGCCTTAGATCCAGGTCTTGTGTTTATCCAGACCTTCTTTTCCTTCATGCCCGGTGATTGCAATATTGCGGGGTTCGATTATCAGCACGCTCACCTCCTTGTGGGCACAGGGTTTGTGTTCGATGCCCCTTGGGACAACGAACATCTCACCGGCATCGATGGTGACAGCGCCATCTCTAAAGTCGATTTGAAGTGTGCCGTCAATCACCATGAAAACCTCGTCAGTATCGTCATGACGATGCCAGACAAAGTCACCCTGAAGCTTCTCTACCATGAACTGGATGTCGTTCATTTCAGCGATCACTTTCGGAATCCATTGTTCATCGATTTGTCTTAGTTTCTGCGCAATATTGATTGATGTGTACTGCATAACTCCCCTCATAGAAGGCTTTCATTTAGAATTTTACGATAACATCTGGCGATCTCGATTTGCATTGCTTTAAAAAGGCATATAATAGTAAATAATTAATAAAAGAAGGACTATCGTGAGAAAAGGTGAACATAGGTGAATATCACATTTGATGCGTCTGATCGGAAGCTCATCGCAGCGTTAACGGCAAATTCACGAATGTCGATGCGTGATCTTGCACGGGAAGTGGGTATGTCTGCGCCGAGTACAACAGAGCGTGTGCGACGATTGAGTGAGAGCGGCGTGATACGGTCGTTTACGATTGACATCAATCCGAAAGCGCTGGGTTACAACTTGCAGGCGATTATTAGGATCAAGCCCTTACCGGGGAAGCTTCAGGTGATCGAGAAAATTATCCAGAATATCCCGGAGTGCATCGAGTGCGATAAAGTGACCGGAGACGATTGTTTTATCGTCCGTCTGTGTTTGAGTTCGATAGATATCCTGGATGATCTTCTTGCGCCATTAAAGAGTGCCGCAGAAACCAACACATCAATTATTCATTCAACGCCGGTCTACCGACGCGCGCCACCGCTAGCTACCATTGACGGGTAACGAGTTCATTTCTGAATTACAGCCGCTTCAAATAGCTGTCTGTATAAAGATTGCCGCAGCGATTCGAGATCTTCTGCTGCATGCCAATCGATAAATTCAGCGTTCGCCAGCTGGTCAACAGGCACGGAAGGGAAATAATTATCACGCATAGTGTGGACAAACTTTAGCGTTCTAAATCCGTCGAACCAATCAGACAGTTGCTTCTCGAATACGGCCTTTCTGCTTTGTTTTTTTATCTGATCCTGCGCGAAATTACTGAACCGGCTGTCCTCGTAGTATTGTTGAAGCGCCACGCTTGCGGATGCCATGGCATCATTGTTCTCCCAGAGCTTGTCGAGTTGGATCAGAAATTCTCGGAGCAGTACAAAGATCCCGGGGTGGTAGTATAGATACGGCTGCTGCGTGGATTGCTGATCCAGTATTTTCTGGATGCCAGGGCCTGTACCGAATGGTACTCGTTGGGACAGCCTGTCGGACAACATTATAGGTTGCTGAATCACTTTTTTGATATGTCCGGTTTTGGCGAGTTTGTTCAGCAGATAGAAGTCCTCTGCTGCGCTTCTTTTCGGAAAGCCGCGCACCATAGCATAGTGGTTTGCGTTGACCGCCATGGCGGAGCCCAGGCTGGTGTAGCCATGAATTGAACCTGCCCAGTCAAGTGCGCAGGCGTAGTAGAGAAGTGATATTTCGTAGAGTAGTGCTGCACGGTTGTCGTCTTGCTGCTCGGAGCCTATCGAGTGCCGGAAAGGAAAGACCAGTGCTGCATCCGTTTCAATAAGTTGGCTGTCAAAGTAGTCTGATGGCAGAATTGCGTCGGCATCTGTTAGCGAAATTTTATTTGAGTGGATTGCCTGGTGCCGGATAAGCTGTAAGGCTATGTCAGCGCCGATTTTACGTGCCAGTCCGACGCCCAACTCAACGGGAATATTGCGACCCGGACTGCATCGATCCACGATCAGCATATCTGGAATTTTGTTTGTGCCTGGAGTTGGAACGAAAATCAATGACCTGGATCCTGGCGAATTGCCTGAGGAACCTTGAGTTGTCTTTAGCAATCTCATTGTTGCGGCATGACCAGCCTCGGGTGCGTTGACAATCAGTATGAGCAGGAAGTTATCTTTCACTTGTCGCCAGACCTGCGTTAAGTCCTCCCATGTTTCATCGAAAGCGGGAATAACAAGGC
This sequence comes from uncultured Pseudomonadales bacterium, assembly GCA_964489485.1. GTDB lineage: Bacteria > Pseudomonadota > Gammaproteobacteria > Pseudomonadales > Azotimanducaceae. The sequence goes on from CAZAZB010000096.1 coordinate 3,549, forward strand.
AATGCTGGTAGGTATTCATTAGTGCAGGAATATTCTGAACTTCAGGTTCCGCATATTTTTCCAGGTATTTATCAACAACTCGGCCACGGCGACTCATGCTAATGCAGGCGGCAGCGTATCGGTAGGTTTGCGATGAGATCCGCTTCAATATCGAGCCAATCATGAAGTCGACTGGACACTTCCTGTTCATCAAAATAGCGGTGTGCCAAATCGATAAAGAGCATGTGGTGGCCAGATTCTGATTGCGCCAGTGTTCGGTAGAAAGTCGATATGGCGCTGTCGCTGGCATGGCTGGCGATTAGCCCAAATCGTTCAGCCCCGCGCGCCTCAATAACACCTGCGGTGAGGAGACGATCCAGAAAATAGGGTCCTGTTCCTTTGCGGATATGACCTCGTAGTTGATTCACATAGGGGTCTTTTTCGTCCGGCAGCAACACCAGGTTTCTTCGATTGATCAGCTTGACGACCTGTTTAAAGTGATTCAATTCCTCCAGGGCAAGGTCGATCATTGCCTTAAGAAGATCCGGTTTATCCGGGTAATGGGCGACCATTGACATGGCCATGGAGGACGCTTTTCGCTCATTTGCTGCATGGTCCAACAGGAATTCATCAAATCCGTCCAGGACCGTGGATACCCATTCCATAGAGGTTGGAATTCTTAGATCATGATCCCCGTGTTCGGGGGCTGGTTTTGCTTTGTAGGTTGTCATTGTTGATGTCAGGAAATCAGCCGAGGACTTCCTGAAAGAAGTTGGATATTTCGCCTATTTCTTCCATGCAGACCTGATGCCCCATAGGATAGTCAAACCACCTAACGTCATAGCCAAGGCGAATCAGATTTTCTCTCGATGTAGCCGCCCTCATTATCGGGATCATAGGGTCCTGTGTACCGTGGGCAAGCATGATGGGTATGGCGAGATTGGCATCGGTGCGCTCTCTCTCTGTAGCAGTGTAGTCATGAAGATAGGTTGAAAGCGCCAGGATTCCGGCAAGGCGTTCTTCGTATCTGAGTCCTGTATGCAAAGCGATGACCCCACCCTGGGAGAAACCGGCCAATAAGATTCTTGATACTGGTATGCCTCGATCCACTTCCCGTGTAATAAATTGTCTGATCTGGTCTGACGATTCGACCATATCCTCTGTTCCGGCTGTTTCTGAGTGAGGGATAAAGTCATACCAGGCACGCATCTCAGCGCCTTCGTTGATTGTAATGGGGCGGATGGGGGCATGGGGGAATATAAATCGAATCGGCAATGACTCGGGTAGCTGTAGTTCGGGCACAATGGGTTCGAAATCATGTCCATCAGCACCCAGGCCGTGTAGCCATATTACGCTTGCAGTGGCTGTTGTATCCGGCTCGATTTCTACATGGTCAAGCAATCCGCTCATTTCAGAATCTCATCAATAAAAACGTAATTGTATCGCGCTTTGGGTTAAGCGGGCTAACTTCCACCAACGATCAGTTGCCCTGAAAATATGAATGTGACTAAATACGAGGCACAAGAGATCATTCGTTACTATTAGGAGAAGCAAGTGGGACCACTTACAGGCATAAAAATTGTAGAACTGGCGGGCATTGGACCGGGACCGTTTTGCGGGATGATGTTGGCCGATATGGGTGCAGAGGTTATCCGGGTCGACAGGGCGGGTGGCGATAATCGAAGACCCATCGATGTGTTGACAAGAAATCGTAAATCGATCGCGGTTGATCTTAAGAGCGATGCAGGAAAAGAAGTGGTACTTAAACTGTGCGAAGGCGCGGATGCAATTTTTGAAGGATTTCGGCCTGGTGTTACAGAAAGACTGGGTTTGGGTCCTGATGATTGCATGGCAAGAAACCCGAAATTGGTCTATGGGCGCATGACAGGTTGGGGGCAGGAAGGCCCTATGGCGCAGGCAGCGGGGCATGATATCAATTACATATCGCTCGCTGGTGCTTTGCATGCAATTGGTGCAAAAGGAGAGAAACCGGTAGCGCCACTTAACCTGGTGGGTGATTTTGGCGGTGGCGGCATGGTGCTCGCGTTTGGGCTGGTTTGCGCCATATTAGAAGCACAGAAATCAGGATCGGGGCAAGTTGTTGATACCGCTATGGTGGATGGCGCCGCGATATTGATGTCGATGTTCTTTTCAATGAAAGCCATGGGCTTTATGAAGGAAGAACGCGGCTCCAACATGCTCGATGGTGGTGCACATTTCTATGACACCTATGAAACCAGTGACGGAAAATATATCTCCATTGGATCAATAGAGCCGCAGTTCTATGCCTTACTGCTGGAGAAAGCGGGTCTCGATAAGGATGATTTTTCCGCTCAAATGGATCAGAGCCGATGGCCCGAGTACAAGGAGAAGGTCGCAGCGACCTTTAAATCAAAGACCCGCGACGAATGGTGTGAACTAATGGAAGGCAGTGATGTGTGCTTTGCTCCCATTTTGTCCCTGAGCGAGGTGGCCGATCATCCGCACAACAAGGCCAGGGGTGCTTTTGTGGAGGTCGATGATGTATTACAACCCGCTCCTGCACCTCGATTCAGCCGCAGTCAAACCGGCATCACGCATGGGTCCAGAATTGCGGGTGAAGATACAACGCAGGTGTTAACTGAGGCTGGATATGACCAAAGCGAAATCGACTTGTTAGTAGAGAGTGGTGCTGTGTCGTCAGCAGGAAGCTAACAGACACTGTCTGCTGGCTATGCGGTATCCTGTTCAGGCTAAAAGTATTGGTAAATCAAAGGTTTGCGGCGCTTCTTTGAATTCGGGTGAAGGTAAGATGCCTAACTAACTCACTTGTGTCACTTTTTTCAGAAATAGGAAAATTGCGGTTCACTTTATTTTTAATTAGGGTAGAATTGCGCCTCTTTCGATCCGGTCGGAAGTGAAGGTGCCCAAAAATGCGTTAAATGAGCACGATCGCGCACCGGATTGATGATTGCATCAAGCGATAAAATGGACGGGATGTGGTTTAAGGATTGTGGGTTAAGGCTATCGTTTAGGGCTATGGTTTAG
>CAZAZB010000096.1:6654-11675 GCA_964489485.1 uncultured Pseudomonadales bacterium
GCTATGGTTTAGAAAGAGGATTTCACCACAGCAGTTTAGGAAAATGAGATGAATGACACGATTGTCCTGATTCTCAATATCATTCATTAATATAGGTATTCAAAATGAGCGTAGAACTACTTGATACAACCCGTTTTCATGGGTTTCGAGTCAGGCGTCAAATCGCTGGTAAAACTTACCAGGAATATTTCTCACTAAAAGAGAATGGAAAACGACTTCGAGGTGCAGCAAGAGCTGCCGTTAAACAAACTGCAGAAGACCGCGATGCAGTACTTGAAAAGCAGCAAGCGAAGGCTAAAGCGGCTGCTGCCAAAACGGCACTTTTTGACAAGTCAGGAAAGGTTCGTGGCATTTTGTTTCGAATGAAAACTGAGAAAAGTGGAACAAGAACCCCTGTTTTTCAGATCGGCATTATGTCGGCTAAAGTAGACAAGATTGTTAATACCACAGTCTCTATCAACCTTCATGGCCTCAAAGGTGCCTGGCAGAAGGCTGTTGATTTTTATGTCGATCATAAGAAAATTTCCAAACGTACGCAGACATACAAGAAACTATTGCAGGCGCAGCCTAGTAAAGCGCAGCTTGAAACAATGAAGCGAAAGCGCAAGAAGCGCAAATAGAAAAAAGGCGACTCGAAAGAGAAGCAAATGCACTGAGTTATTGCAACTCAATTGTGGAGAAGGGGATCACTTGATCCCCTTTTTTGTGAATGGCATTTAACGAATTCATGGCAAGAGTTGTGTTTTTAGAGCATCTTTTTCTGGTATGGTTTTCCTTCGTCTGGCATATGCTGGGTGGTCTACCATGATATCGAGGATGAATCTGTTGAGTTATGCAACCGAATACGAACAATCACTGCAAGATCCGGAAACATTTTGGGCACGTCAGAGCGAACGTGTCGAGTGGTTCTCGGCACCTACGACTATCCTCTCGAAAGATTCAAATAACACGGATGTCTGGTTCGCTGATGGTGAATTGAATACTTCATATCTTGCGCTCGATCGCCACATAGATCTCGGTAGAGGTGAGCAGGTAGCACTGGTCTATGATTCCCCTGTCACGGATAGTGTCTGTCAGTACACATATTTTGAACTTCGTGATGAAGTCGCCAGGTTTGCCGGGGTCCTGCAGGGACTGGGCGTTGGCAAGGGTGATAGAGTGATTATCTATCTGCCGATGATTCCGGAGGCGGCTATTGCGATGCTTGCTTGTGCGCGAATTGGCGCGATCCATTCGGTTGTTTTTGGCGGCTTCGCTGCAAAAGAGTTGGCGACACGCATTGACGATGCCACGCCAAAGGTACTATTAACCGCGTCGTGCGGTATCGAATTTGCGAATGTAATTGCATACAAACCACTGGTCGATGAAGCCTTTGACGTTGCTTCACATCAGGTCCCACATTGTGTGGTCCTCCAACGCCCGGAGTGTGTCGCAACACTGGTTGATGGAAGAGACATTGATTGGCGTGAAGCAGTGAAGTCTGCAAAAGCAGTCGACTATTTGCCGGTGAAGTCTACCGATCCACTTTATATTCTCTATACATCCGGGACGACAGGGAAACCAAAGGGCGTGGTCAGGGATACGGGCAGCCACGCGGTTGCTTTACTCTATAGCATGGCGGCAGTCTACGATGTTAAAGCGGGTGATGTGTTCTGGGCAGCATCTGATGTGGGATGGGTTGTTGGGCACTCGTATATCGTTTATGCGCCTTTGCTCGCAGGGTGTACGACCATCTTGTTTGAAGGCAAACCGGTTCGCACACCAGATGCCGGTACATTTTGGCGAGTCATAGCAGAGCACAAGGTCAATGTGTTTTTTACCGCACCCACAGCATTTCGAGCCATGCGCAAAGAAGACCCAGACAGTAAACTGCTCGCCAAGCATGATATATCTTCTCTGCGAACGCTTTTCGTTGCAGGTGAAAGAACTGATCCGTCAACCTACCACTGGCTCTGCGAAATTCTGGATGTTCCGGTAATTGATCACTGGTGGCAGACAGAAACAGGTTGGCCAATGGCGGGTAATCCAATGGGAATTGAACCCCATGAATGTAAAGCGGGCTCTGTTTGCCTGCCAATTCCGGGCTATGACATCCAGATTCTGTCTGAAGATCATCAACAACTTAATGCTAACGAAGTCGGTGATGTTGTGGTTAAACTACCTCTGCCGCCGGGTGGCCTGCCCACGGTCTGGGGAGACCACAAACGATATGTTGATTCATATTTAACTCAGCACGAGGGGTACTATCAGACCGGGGATGGCGGGTATATTGACGATGATGGCTATCTGTTCATCATGGGCCGGACAGATGATGTCATCAATGTTGCCGGGCATCGACTGTCCACTGGCGAAATGGAAGAGATCGTTGCTTCCCACCAGGCGATAGCCGAGTGTGCAGTCATTGGTGTAGAAGATCCGGATAAGGGGCAGATTCCTGTTGGGTTGCTCCTGTTGAAAGATGGCACCAATATTTCAATCGAACAATTACAGAGTGAATTGGTGGCAATGGTCCGGCAGGACATAGGAGCCTTTGCCAATTTCAAGCAAGCGGTATTGGTCCAACGACTGCCGAAAACCCGTTCTGGCAAGATTCTTCGCCAGGTCATGCGCAAGATAGCCGACGGACGGGAGTATCAGGTACCTGCCACCATTGATGATCCGACCATACTCGATGAGATAGCCTCAGCTCTGCGTGATAATGGCATCGGATTGATCTCAAAAGCGTGACACTTCATCAGGAGAAGACCGCTGGCAGTGTGCTGATTAACATTTACCTGTATAATCGGTCGCTTGCACATAGTAGCTTTTGATGATGATTATTGTTCACGGGACCTTTCCTGTAAAACCTGACCAGAGAGATGATGCGCTTGAATTGATGCGCCGAATGTCTGTTGCCAGCCGTGCGGAGTTTGGATGTATCAGTTACGAATTCTATGTCGGTCTGTCGGATAACAACACATTGTTGCTTTTTCAGGAGTGGGAATCGGTCGAAGCATTGCAGGGCCACTTTGAAACGAACCACATGGAGGAGTTCCTGCAGCACTTGCCTGATATCCTGGATGGTGAGGTATCTACCCGTCGGTACGAGGTGCGAAGTGGTAACGACGGTAACTTTGCAGGTAATTCTGAAAACAGCCGTGAGCTATACGATGAACCACAGGAAATTGAGCCGGAATTAACCTCTCCCCTGTCACTTCAGGGAAAAATTGTTCATTAATGGTCGGCGCTTCTTCTTTCAAAAAGCTGCCTTAAGACTGGCCTCCTAAGAAATAAACTTCATCAAAGTATCTCCAGAACGCTGGCAGGTGGTCGGCCAATGGCAGCCTTATTTCCACAGACAACGATAGGTCGTTGAATCAGAATGGGGAATTCGACCATTGCAGCAATTATACCCTCATCAGATATTGATGAGTCATCGAGCTTCTCCTCTTTGTACTCTTGTTCACCGGTGCGTAATAATGCCCTTGGAGAAATACCGAGCTGTCTGATTATCTGCGTCAACATGGCAACCGAAGGCGTATCTTCCTTGTACAGAATAATTTCTGGAGTGATACCCTCGTTCTCAAGGATGGCCAGTGTTTCCCTGGATTTGGAACAGCCAGGATTGTGATAAATTGTGACTTTACTCATTCAGTTCTCCAGTGAATCGAGTTCATATTGTAGTGGCGTGAGGCAGGGGCAACAAGGAGCGATGTGTGATTGAAAAGTTTATTGAACGCGTTACCGAATCGTGGCGCCTTTTAAAATTTCTGGTACAACATTTCTTTGAAGATAGCTGCCAGACGACCGCTGCCGCCTTGACCTACCAGACCCTGTTTGCGGTAGTGCCCGCACTTACCATGATGTACGCGGTGCTATCGACATTTGATACATTCGGCGGTATGGGCCGAACCATTGAGGACTTTATCTTCGGCAATATTGTTCCGGAAAGTGTCGGTGCTGTTCAGGAATACATCAGTAACTTTTCCCGTGGCGCGCAGAAGTTGGGCGTTCCCAGTGCTATTTTTCTGGGTGTCACTGCCTTCTTGATGCTGCTCACCATTGAACGGACGTTCAATGAAATCTGGCGGATAAAGGAACCCCGGCATGGATTCCAAAGACTGTTGATGTATTGGGCTGTGTTAACCATGGGTCCAATGCTCTTTGGTGTTGGTTTTGGTGTTACCACTTATGTCGTATCCCTGCCACTGATCAGCGACGTAACGGACTCACCGTATTTTCTGAGGTTCGTGCCTGTCTTGATGAGCGCTTCCGCGTTTACACTTATCTATGTCGCTGTACCTAATACCCGGGTACCGATAAAACATGCCGCCATCGGCGGTGTACTGGTCGCGACAATTTTTGAAATGGCGAAACTATCATTCGGATTCATCATGTCCCGTTCCAGCTTTGAAGCCATTTATGGCACTTTTGCTGTGGTGCCGCTTTTTCTACTGTGGATTTACGTTTCCTGGACGATTATTTTGATGGGGGCAGAGTTGGTCAAGGGGTTGGGTGTTTATCGATTCGAAGGAAGCAGTCGCCTGGAAGAGCCGCTCTTTCAAATGTTGATTATCCTGGAAGTGTTTAATCGGGCCCACCACCGTGGTGAGATCGTCACAGAAAAAATGATCCGTGCACTGGGTTCAAGAATCAACCTGGAAAATTGGACCGAATACAGGCAACAGCTTGTTGAACTGAACCTGATCAGAAAGGTGGAGAGAGGCGGGCTTATTCTTGCCCGGGACCTGAGCGAACTCACGATTTGGGAGCTTTACAATAAACTACCCTGGCCGTTGCCGGACAGAAGTGTCGGCGGTACGTCAATCTGGGAAAAATCCCTGTCGGAAACATTTAAGTCGATTGCCGGTCGAAATGAAGACATTCTCGGCAGGGACCTCGAAAGCCTATTCTTATCACGGGAAATCGAAAAGCCTGCTTCGTGATTCTTGCTCTATAGGTCATCGTTTCAGGATTTCGGTCTGGCCGTGCATCCATCAATCCCAAGGAGAGATTGAATGAAAATTATCGTTACGTTGGCG
>CAZAZB010000097.1:0-11575 GCA_964489485.1 uncultured Pseudomonadales bacterium
ATATGGCGTTCGTCAAAACAACGACCCAAAAAAACCGACATTTGCCGGTTTTTTTACATCATCAGTCGCCAACAAAAGTCAGCGGCCTGTATCAATCAATCACGCATCAATAAAACTTCGCAACTGCTCAGATCTTGCGGGATGACGCAATTTTCTGAGTGCTTTCGCCTCGATTTGTCGGATACGTTCCCTTGTGACTGAAAACTGGCGACCCACTTCTTCAAGTGTGTGGTCAGTATTCATGTCAATACCGAATCGCATTCTAAGGACTTTCGCTTCTCGGTCCGTCAGCGCCGTCAGCACATTCGTCGTGGTTTCTTTCAGACCCTCATCCGTTGCATGATCAACCGGTGACTCTACCGAAGTATCACTCACCAGGTTCCACATGGTGGAATCATCATCATCACCGACAGGTGTTTCTAGCGAAATCGGTTGCTTAGCAACATCCAATGCCTTTAAAACCTTGTCTTCAGGCAAATCCATTTTCTTGCTTAATTCTTCCGTGGTTGGCGGACGACCTAGCTCCTGAATCAACTGTCGGGTCAAACGATTAAGCTTATTGACAGTCTCCATCATGTGTACTGGCACACGAATGGTTCTGGCAAGGTCAGAGATTGAACGCGTAATCGCCTGTCTGATCCACCAGGTCGCATAGGTGGAAAACTTGAAGCCACGACGATACTCAAATTTATCAACGGCCTTCATCAATCCGATATTGCCCTCCTGAATCAGGTCCAGAAAATGTAAGCCACGATTGGTGTATTTCTTGGCAATCGAAATAACAAGACGAAGGTTCGCTTCGATCATGTCTTTCTTTGCGGCGCGGGTTTTTCCAACGGCAAGGAACATTCGTCGATTAACATCCTTAATCTCTGATACTTCCATGCCAGTCCTGTCCGAAATGCGCTTGATAATCTTCAGTGCATGACGAATGGAAATTCGATATTGCTGCAAACTTTCGGAATAGTGCGCGTCATGGGCAATCATTTCATCAACCCAGTCGACATTGGTTTCATTCCCTGAGAATGATTTAATAAATTTGTCCTTCGGTATCTTGGCTTTACGGATACAAAGGTCACGAATTAGCTTTTCTTGATCACGTATCTTTTGAGTATCAGAGCGAACGATTTCCATGATGGGATCCATTTGCGCTGGTACAAGCTTCATCAGACCAAAGGCTTCTCCGAGTCTGTCCAACGCCTTAATCGCCTTGGCGGACCTTCGCCCTTCTTTTGCAATCGCCTTCATGGCGGCTGTATGAAATTTTCGAATATCCTTGAAACGGCTGCTGGTCAGCTGGATATCCGGACCCTTGGTTTCTTCAGAGTCTTCTTCCTTGTAATTACCACTGGACTTAGCCTCGGCGACCTTGGACATGTCGGGAATAACATCTTCTGGATCCAGAAACCCGGAGATCAAAACACGAATATCACCGTCTTCTTCAAGAATGGCATCACATTCGGCAAGAATCTTTTCCACTGGACCAGGGTACCGCGCCATATTGGCCATGGTTTCCCGAATACCTTCCTCAATTCTCTTGGCAATGACGATCTCACCGGCACGCGTCAATAGCGGGACGGTCCCCATCTCCCTCATATACATCCTGACAGGGTCAATCGTTTTCCCAACGACAGAGTCCATTGCAGCAATCGCAGCAGCATCAGGGCTTACTGGCTCATCAGGTCCATCTTTGAGTTGCAGCGTTTCCGGCGCGATTTCATAGATTGAAATGCCCATCTCCTCGAAAACCTGAACAACGTTTTCAAAGTCATCGGATGCTTCTATTCTTTCTGGTAGCGCCTCGGTGAGTTGTTCATAGGTGAGATAGCCTTGCTCTTTTCCTTTTACGATAAGCAATTTCAGCTTTGACTCTTCCATCTCGGAATCGTCCTCATTTTTATGCTCACGGTTTGTCAGCGCATCGAGTGCATCTAGATTGTCCGTCGCATTCTCAAGGGAATCTTCATCCAGTATAGATTCAAAATCACCTTCGCTTGCATGGTTCGTCATAGGGTACTGGCTCCGTTAGCGTTTCAGTATTGAGATCGCTTGTTCTTGTTATATTTTTCCAGTGCAGCATCTCAGCAGCACTGGTCGTCACCTTCTGGGTTCATCAACACACAGGGATTTAATTGCACCGTGTTGCTGATCCCAGGAAGATTCTTATTCGCTCACAAAAATAGTTATTGCAAAATTTAGTTGTCGTAAATTTTAGTTCTCGTGAAATAGGTAATGCGCCTCCTTGTCAACGATTGAATATGGTGGCAAACATCGAAAATTAAAGCGTGCAGATGATCCTAGTTAAATCGGACTTAGCTAAATCGGACTTAGTTAAATCGGAATTGGTTAAACCGGAATTGGTTAAATCAATCCTTGTTAAGCCGGCCCTGGTAAAAATAGTCTCTGTTAATTCGATCTCTGCATTAGTGGCTTTGATTGATATCCGTGGTGTACATCTATTGTTTTGATCTTTACAATAGTTAAGCAATTAGCTCTACCCGGAATCATTTCAAATCCGACTTTCTATTATCTGATTCTGACCCCCTGAATGTCTATAACTATTTCATAAAAAAAGAAAAATTCGATTCCCTCTACCACCAAAAACCAACCGCTCGTCTGATTTTGGTCGCCGGGAAGGGAAGTGAGGAATAATCGCATCAAATTCAGATAGATCTCCTTATAAGACGGTCTACGAGCAAATGACCGCAATGAGATAGTGAAAAGAATATAATTCATGCAAATCTGGCCGAAAAATCAATAAAAGCGATTGACTTTCTGCAAGCTAATTTTTAGCAAATTTATTTTTCTGTCTGAATTTCCGCAACTGTAATTATTTCTTTTGTGAATTCAGGATCTTAGATTCTTTTCTTAAAAGTCAAGCAACAAACGAGGTAGAAACCTCCACTTTTCTACCCTTTTCTTTCCGATGGCGAGCGGGTATATTGATCTCCTCGCTAGTCAAAGCTGTATGAATATACAGTATTCTCCTCGGCAGGATGAATGTGCATACGGCTTGGCTAGCCGAGACCACTCCCCCCGGTTTGTTATCCTTTTGACCTATTTTTGAACTACTTTCGAGCTACTTTTAACCTACTTTTAACTGACTTGGCATCAACGCTATTGCCCGTAAACCCTACTTCTTAAATGTCCTGCTTTTCTTAAGTGCTGCTTTTCGCAAGTTCTTCTTTTGCAGGCGTCGCCTGCTCGAAGACGAGCGTGTGGATACGCCACTGTATTGTCGACATGGAATTGCCAACGAGAACGAACTACAAGGTAACCTTGTCGAGTATTCCATCCCAGGGAAACCCCGGATCGCCGATGACATAAAAAAAAGGATTGAGGAGACTATCTTTGGTATTGTAGCGAAGCGGTTTCAAATCAATATCCACGACGGTACCACCGGCAGCTTCTACAACCGCTTGTGCAGCAGCCGTATCCCACTCCGAGGTCAATGCGAGGCGAGGATATAAGTCAGCCTTACCCTCAGCGACCAGACATAGCTTCAGAGAGCTCCCCATATTGGTAGATTCGAGATTTGGGAATTTCGTCTCCAGCAACCCAAGACATTTCTGTAACGCTTCACCGCCATGACGCCTGCTAGCGACAATGGTCAAAGGTAACTTCTGTTCCACTCTTTCGCCAAGTTTCCTGGAGGATATATCCTGCTTGATTCCTTCTCGCTCAACGATAGCAATCCCTGCAACACTATCTCCCGCATAGGTCACATCTTTAACCGGTACATAGACGACACCGGCAATGGCAACACCCTTATCTATTAGGGCGATATTGACCGTAAACTCACCATTCCTGTTGATGAACTCCTTCGTACCATCCAGCGGATCAACAAGAAAATAACGCTGCCATTGGCGGCGCTCCGCAAAGGATATTTCATCCGATTCCTCTGACAAAACCGGAATCTCCGGAGCGATCTGGTTAAGTCCCGCCATTATAATTTTGTGCGCAGCAAGATCGGCCTTCGTCAGAGGAGAATCGTCTGATTTAGTCTCGATGCCGAAATCTTCTGACTCATACACTTCCAAAATGGCTGAACCTGCATCTTTGGCAATGTCGATAATTTGATCAAGTAATGCTGACATAGTCGTTCCGTTAAAATTAAATAGACATTGAACAACAAGGCTTGCAACCGAACAAGCCTCGAACCAATTTCATATACAAACACACATGAATAACGAACTAAAAACTAAACCATCGTTCAGCATATAAATAGCTTATGCTATTGCGCATGACACCCAATTGAGTAGACACATGGAAAAAGTCAGGGTAGATAAATGGCTCTGGGCGGCAAGGTTCTTCAAAACCAGGGCCAAGTGCCGTGATGCAATCGATGGCGGCAAAGTCCACCTGAACGGACAGAGAGTTAAACCTTCAAAGGAACTCAACAGGGGTGACGAACTTACTATTCGCCAGGGTTTTGATGAAAAAGTAGTTCTGGTTCGGGACCTGTCGGACCAGCGTCGAGGCGCACCAATCGCAGAACAGCTCTATGAAGAAACCCGCACGAGTCTCGAGTTGCGAGAACTGAATGCAGAACAACGCAAAGCGGCAGGGCAATACATCAGCTCAAAAAGTCGTCCCAACAAGCGGGATCGCCGGATGATCCATAAATTTCGTGAGAACAATTCAGGCTAAGCGGTCAACACCGGGATCAAGCGCTGATTAATCAGGGCCTACCAATGAGAGCAGGCCATCGGATCGGTAGCATTCTTCCAGGGCATGATTGTCATTCCACACAACATCGATGTTGAATTCCCCCTTGAAACCGCAAATTTGGCATAATTGCGCCTCTCTCAGACCCCTCGGCACTCTTTTTGATGACAAGCACCGATATGAATAACAAATTGAAACAACTCGCGAGGCATCCGAGCTGCCTGGAATTTCGACGCGGAATCGAGCGCGAGGCATTGCGTGTGGATCCAAAAGGTGACCTCGCGCAAACACCGCATCCTGCATTTCTGGGCGCCAAGTTAACTCACCCCATGATTACAACAGATTTTTCTGAAGCCCAACTGGAATTAATTACACCTGTCTGTGATTCGATTACTGAATCTCTTGCGACGCTCGATGAGGTACATCGTTTTGTCTATTCAGGTCTTCAGGATGAATTGTTGTGGTCATCCAGTATGCCGTGTGTCGTGCCTGATGACGAGGGAATCCCTCTGGCACAATATGGCCCATCGAACCTGGGGCAACTGAAAACCACTTATAGAAATGGTCTTGGCCTCCGTTATGGTCGCGCCATGCAAACTATTTGTGCAATTCACTACAATTTTTCTTTTCCCGAAGAATTCTGGATTCACCTGAAGGCGTTAGAGAAGTCAGACGAACCCATGATCAAATACAAATCACGACGCTATTTTGACCTGATGAGAAACTTTCGCCGCTATTCCTGGCTTCTTGTCTATTTATTTGGCGCCTCGCCTGCCGTTTGTAACTCGTTCATCTCCGATCGAGACCATAAACTACAAGAATTTGACTATGGCAGCGCCTATCTCCCGAATGCTACATCATTGCGCAATGGTGACCTTGGCTATCAAAGCGATTCACAATCCAACCTAATTAATATCTGTTACAACGGGCTTGATAACTATGTAGATACATTGCGCAAGGCGATTTGTACGCCGCATCCAACATTCAGTAAGCTAGAAGGCGACAAATTGGGACAGGCAGGCGACATTGATCATATTCAGGTTAGTGGGAACGTTCTACAGTCTGAAGCTGAGTTTTATACAACCATTCGTGCCAAGCGAGTCCCGGGTAAAGGTGAAAACTTCTTAAACTGCCTGTCAGAGAAAGGCGTTGAATATCTTGAAGTACGCCTGCTGGATATTAACCCCTATTTACCGCTCGGCATTGATGCGACAGAAATACAGTTCCTTGACACCTTCCTCCTTTATTGTTTGCTCCACCCTAGTCCGGCGCACGGTGACTCGCTCTGTGCTTCGGTGGATGAAAACATAGCGAAAACCGTGAGAGATGGACGTCTTGAGGACCTGGCGCTCGATGACGATGGCCGAAGCCGACAGTTAAGGGAATGGGGAGGGGAGATACTTGCGTCAATGACGGATGTAGCTAACACGCTAGACAAAAACGCCAACACCAGTGAATACACATCGAGCCTCAACGTCCAACAAATCAAGATTAATGACCCGCAACAAACCCCCAGCGCCAGAATCCTGTCTGACATGAGAGAGCAAACCATTCCATTTTTCCGGTTTGCAATGAATCAGGCGCTGGAGCACAGACAATCTTTTATCTCGGATGGCATAAGTACTGCCGAGTCTGAAAAATTCGAGAAGATGAGTGACCAATCGTACCTCGCCCAAAGAGAGATCGAAGACAAGGACCAACTCACTTTTGATGAATACCTCTCCCATTTACAGGCTGAATACAAACGCCCAGGAGTATGAACCACCTCGCCCATCTCTTTCTCGCTGGCGGTAACCCCGATCTTTTAATCGGTGGTTTTCTTGGCGATCACGTCAAGGGGCGCTTAAAGGGTGAACGGAACATAAAAATCGAACAGGGCATTGCACTCCATAGATCTATCGACGTCTTCACAGACGCCCATGACATGACCCGTCAGAGCCAATCCAGATTCCAGCGTCAATATCGACGCTATTCCGGGATCATGACAGATATAATCTACGATCACTTTCTCGCCCTGGACTGGTACAACTATCACCCACAGGACTTGCAATCCTTTTCTAACGACACCTTTTCAATATTGTTAGATAATGTTAAAGAATTTCCACGGACAGCAGCCCATGCCTGTCAACGAATGTATGACTATAATGCGCTGGCTGGTTATACTAAAGATAAATTCATCGAGCGCTCATTTATCTATCTATCTGGCAGATTGACTCGAGAGAATCCACTCGCTAACGGTTTCCGGCAGTTTGTCGACAATCGCGAGGAACTCCATGCGGACTTTGAAATTTTCTTCCCGCAGTTGATGATATTTGTTGGAGAATGGAAAAAGAATGCTGATATTCCACCACCACCTGCCTGAACGGAATAGACAAGGAACTAAAACTTAATGATCAAGATCCCAAATGCCAGAATAATATTTAGTCTACTCTTTGTTGGTTGTATTTCCCTCATTGGTGTCGCTCTTTTCATGGAACATCAGATGGGACTCGAACCCTGCCCGCTCTGTATTCTGCAACGCGTCATGGTAATCCTGACAGGTCTTGTAGCGCTTGTCGCAGCCATTCACAATCCCGAAGTTTTCGGCATCAAGGTATATGGTGGCCTGGTAATCTTATCTGCAGCCACGGGTGGCGGCGTTTCGGCACGGCAATTGTGGCTACAAAGTCTCCCCGAGGATGAAGTACCTGCCTGTGGTGCAAGTCTCGATTATATGCTTGATGTATTTCCCCTAACAGATGTTCTTAGTATGGTGCTATCGGGTGATGGGACCTGCGCAGAGATTGTCTGGACATTTCTTGGCATCAGCATTCCGGGCTGGACACTGGTCGGGTTTTTGGCATTGGTTTCAATCGGCGCTTTTCAAATACTAAGACCGATCAGATAGTTCCTTTGCCGCGAAATTCTACGGACCTACAAGCGCATCCAGATCAGCCTTTCTCTGGTCAACTGTTTCCTGAAGATTGGTGACCGTCTTAATCATATCTGCTGCTTGTTCAGGCGACACAGTCATTACGCCAGGAATCGCCTCTATTGAACCCTGCACTTCAGTTGAGCCTTGCGAGCTTGTCGAGACGTCAATTGACCGGATGATATTAATCTGACCATCAAATTCCAATAACTCCGCGTCCTGGCGCTCAACTGGCATATTGGAAAACTGCCAGACACCATTGTCGTCCTTCCATTTATAAACGCGAGTTACCGATGAGGAACCGGTATCAAAGGGCGATTCATCGGGAACCAAATCCTGGAAGGTTTCTTCTGCATCATCCAGGAAGTCCTCAATTTCCAGTAACGGTTCACCATCAGGACCTTTGATAATCAGTAAACCGCCCAGCAAAAGGATTAGCAGCATCATTGTTAGCTTCACCATCATCCGGGTTACCTCCTCTCTTGCCTGATCAATATTCGTCACTACTGAATCGGCTCATCGTCCTGCTTGCCGGTTGAAAGTCAAGCGATGCAATGCGGACTTTTGTTATGATGGAGTCCAATGTCGTAATCCTCTCCAGATTCTATCTCATGTTGTCCTTTACCAATCTCGCCCTCAGACGTGGAACAGACCTGTTATTCAAGGAAGTTTCCTTCACGATTCATTCCGGTCGCAAAGTAGGTCTGATCGGCGCCAATGGCGCAGGCAAGACCAGCCTATTCAAAATGATTATTGGTGAACTCGAGGCAGACGAAGGGTCTCTGGACTACCCGTCTGATCTACGCATTGCCTATATGACCCAGGAACTCATTGCCGGTGAACAAGCTGCCGTGGAATATGTTCTGGACGGCGACACCGAGCTTGCAAGGATAAATACCAACATTCAACGGGTGGAACGCGAAGAAAAATTCAGCCAACTTGCCGATCTGCACGAGCAGCTGGATTCGATCGACGGCTATACCGCGCGAGCACGGGCGGAACAGCTCATGATCGGTCTTGGTTTCGGGCAGGATGAATTCGCAACACCGCTAAGAGAGTTCTCGGGTGGCTGGCGTATTCGACTTAATCTTGCCCGCACTCTGATGAAACCTTCTGATTTACTACTGCTTGATGAGCCAACTAATCATCTGGATCTCGATGCAATATTATGGCTTTCGAACTGGATCAAACTCTACCAGGGCGCACTATTACTCATTTCCCATGACCGGGAATTTTTAGACGAAAGTGTCGGCAATATCGCCTACCTCCATCATCAGACAATTGAACTATTCACCGGCAACTATTCCCAGTTTGAAAGTATTAAGGCAGCACGCCTCGCTGAGCACCAAAGCAGCTACATAAAACAACAGCGTGAAATCAAACACATGCAGGATTTCGTGCGCCGATTTCGCGCACAGGCCACAAAAGCCCGACAGGCACAAAGCAGAATCAAGTCATTGGAACGGATGGAAGTTATCGCAGCTGCCCATGTGGATTCACCTTTCCATTTTTCAATTCCACCCGCCGATAAGAGTTCAGATCCGCTGTTGACACTCGAAATGGCAGACCTCGGCTACGAGTCACCCATATTAAGCAAAATAAGGTTGAGCCTGCATCCGGGAGATCGTTTTGGCTTACTGGGACATAATGGTGCTGGTAAGTCCACGCTGATCAAGAGCTTCAGTGGTGAGCTACCACTGCTCGCAGGGACCCGTACCGAGGGAATGAACCTTGTACCTGGTTACTTTTCCCAGCACCAGATTGACGACCTCCACCTTCATCAATCTGCCTATCAGCACATACAATCCCTGGACAAAAGACGCTCCGAACAGGAGATTCGCCAATTTCTAGGCAGTTTTAATTTTCACGGCGATAAGGTCAAGGAAGAGGTTGTTACATTTTCCGGTGGCGAAAAGGCGCGCCTGGCACTTGCCATCATTGCATTCAAAAAACCCAATCTGCTGCTGATGGACGAACCGACCAACCATCTGGACATGGACATGCGGCAGGCCTTGACCGTTGCACTTCAATCTTTTGCAGGGGCCTTGTTGCTGATTTCCCATGATCGACATCTGCTTGCCAATACCGTTAACCAGTTTCTGTTGGTGGATGGCGGGAAGATTGAACGCTTTGACGGGGACCTCTCCGACTATCGCCAGAAGGTGCTTGGTGCCGGGTTAGTACCGGCAAAGAAGGAAGCCAGAGTTGAAAAGCACGTCACCGTGCCCCGGCCAAAAAGGACTGATCACAAACAATCGAAACAAATTCGAACTCGAATCAATACGGTGGAGAAGAGGCTTGAACGATTGCAACGAAAACTCGCCGAAGTTGAAACCGGTCTGGCCACCCCGGAGCAGTACAACGGAGACGGTGGTGCTGAACTACAGAATCTCATCAGAGATCAAATGGAGTTGGCCTTACAGATAGAGGAAATCGAAGAACAGTGGTTATCGTTGAACGCCGAACTCGACCTTCTGTCCTGAGTATTGGCTAGTTCCTGTTCGGATACAAGACACCAGGCATTGGTTCCTGGCTGACTCAATTGGCCTTCTTAACTGACAGTGCTGCAGCCTTGCTAAATATATCTCGATATTGGATAGTCAATGTATCCATCAACTATTGAGACACATTCCCCATGGGTAACGCTGCAATCAATGAAGATAAATTAAGAAATTTTTCTGGAACCGTCTGGTCTTACAAACAGGGTGAGATGGTTTCCATGCTCATCCAGATCGGAGACCGATTGGGCCTGTACAAGGCACTCGATGGCGCAGGTGCCATTTCGGCAGCAAAGCTTGCTGAAAAAACCGGACTGAAAGAACGCTGGTTACTTGAATGGCTAAGAGGCCAGGCAGCAGCAAGGCTGGTTCGTTACCATGATGGTGATCTATTCGAACTGTCAGCGGAAGGAGCAATGGTCCTTGCCGATGAAGAGAGCAGCTTGTCATTCGCCGCAGGCGCATTTTCAGGGGGAACGCCACCGGACACCATCGACAAGCTTGTGGATGCCTTCAAAACAGGCATTGGGCTCTCCTATGAAGACCTTGGACCAAATGCTGCTCACCGAACCGAAAGAATGCTGGGCCCCTGGACGCGACAGGAATTTGTACCAAATATCATTCCAGCACTGGATGGAGTCGAGGAAAAGTTGCAGGCAGGCGCTGTTGCTGCTGATGTGGGTTGTGGCGGAGGGCTTGCGCTGGTAGCTATGGCAACTGCTTATCCGAACTCCGAATTTCATGGTTATGACCCCAGTGGGCATGCCATTGCCCGATGTCAGGATAAGGTTGATGAATTGAAGCTGAGCAATGTGCATTTACATATCGCAGGCGGGGAGTCGCTTCCCGATTCACCGACTTACGATTTCCTGATCACCTTCGACTGCATCCACGACATGACACATCCAGGGGAAGTGATCAGTTCAATTAGACGCTCGTTAAAAAAGGATGGCACCTGGTTAATCAAAGACATACGCAGCCATGCAGACTTTAAAGAGAACCTGAACAACCCGTTTCTGGCGATGTTCTATGGCTTTTCAGTCTCCGCTTGTATGTCTTCCGCCTTATCCGCACCTGATGGGGCAGGACTCGGAACCCTGGGATTTAACCCGAAAGTGGCAAGAGAAATGGTCACTGCCGCAGGGTTCACACGCTTCCTGGAGCATGACTTTGAAGACCCAAGTAATCTCTATTACGAAGCAAGACCCTGACGGGAGACAACAGGCGAGAGAATGCTCTTTCGCCTGGCACCCGCGCCTGGAGAGCCCGCGCCTTTCAATCCTGTCAGATGGCACAAGCCATTTTCTATCTGCAGCCTAGGATGAACCCTGGTCTTGCTTGTTCGGGTCTCCTTCACCTTCAACAATCGAACGGCCCAACGCTGGAAAGACCGGGATATCACCATCTGCTGGCATAGGCATATAGCTTTTACGAGCCATGGCAGCTTCAATATAGGGAGCCAGTTCTTTTTCCTTGGCTGCCACACGCTCCTCTTCCC
>CAZAZB010000098.1:0-11490 GCA_964489485.1 uncultured Pseudomonadales bacterium
CATCCAGGTAGTCTCCAGAGAGCACCTGGTGCGCTGCATGCTCAAGAGCCCCCAGCGAGGCAAATGGTGGCGCAGCCATACCTTCATTATTATCTAGAAACGGGCCTTGTGGATCTGTTTTGAAACGTAATGCACCCAGTCGAAAGATATCGTGAACTCCGAGCAGGTAATCTATCTCATAGAGCTGCCGTTCTCCGCGTGCTTCCTGGCGAGCAAGGATGGCTTCGCGACGATCCAGCAGAACTCTACCCCACCGGTCCGGACAAGAATCCAGAAACGTACGGAAGTTTTGGCCCCTTTGAGCATGTTGATCACCTGTCCACATTGCCAGGTCCGGATCGATGGATCGGCCATGCGGTGACACTAGCCACGCCTCATCATAACTGAAGCGAAAATGCTCATGCCTACGCGTGATCTCCTCAGTGAGTACGCCCACTAACGTGGGCTCATCAAATACATCCCAGTCAGCATATACGTACACATCGCGACCCATTACCGGCTGCCCAGCGTTCTGATGTCATCTAGTTTTCTACCGAGTTCGTCATCTTTGGCCACTTTGCGTAAGTCCTCTACCAGTTTCAGAACACTAAGCACAGACAGATAATGGCCTATGGACACACCTGGGTCTCCTTGCTCGATCTTGCGAATGGTTTTTGGGTTCAGGCCGGAGCGTTGGGCCATCATTTTCTGGCTGATGTTCCGTCGCTTACGCGCCAGGCAGATATTCTCCCCGAGCGTTTCGAGGATACGTCGCTGCTTGGGGAAAACTGCTGCTTTTTGTTTGCCCGTAGAGGGTTGGTCAGACATCATAATCACCCGTCATCCAGATGGGTAAACTATAGAAGGAGTTAAAGACTAACGCAATAAATAGGTGCATAAAGGGATTTAAATCAGTAATAACACCATTTATACGACCTTTTTTAAGAAACTACATGAGGTTGCATGACCAAGTTGACGGACATCGATTTGACGGCTGGGCGGAAGATAGCGGCAGATACATGATCCGCACTTACGGGCATGAGATAGCCGACCTTATCTCCGGCACCATCAATAACTGGGATCCTGAAGCGACTGCTGGGAATAACTCGGCTCCGCAGGCGCTAGCCACTGATGGCTATTTCGACAGAAGTTCCATGATGGTACCTTTGATCCAGTTCACGCCGGGGTCTGCCTCAGAACTCTGATGCCAGTTTAGATAGAACGGGACTTTCACATCTGAAATCGGAATAGGAAGAGACTTGAGCTTGTGGGTCGCAGCAAAATGATGCGCCATCTGCGCAGGCACACTACAAATCATGTCAGTCGACGCAACGACCCTTGGCATATCAAAAAAACTGTGTACCTGTGCCTGGCTGAAGCGCTCACGGCCCAGCGTGCGCAGCCTTCTTTCAACGATTGAACCCTTTGCCTCAAACCATTCAATGGTGACATGGCGCAGGCTCAGAAATTGATCCAGGGACAGGCTGTCTTTGACCACCGGGTGATCCTTTCGCACCATGGAAATTAGCGTTTCTATAATGACACAGTGATTGCTGAAGCCAGCATCGAGAATGGGTTCCGGTGTCAGAAACAAGTCAATTTCACCGGTGCCGAGGGCGGTACCAAGGTCATGCTGGTGAACCGAGCGAATATTGATGGTGACCGCGGCACCCCTGTCATCAAGCCATTGCATGAGTCGCGGCAGAACCACCAGTTCTCCATAATCGCCGAGCACAAGATTGAAGCTCCGGGTGCTGGTCACATAATCGAATGTTTCTGATTCCGACAGCATCATAACGACAAGATCCAGAATCCTTCTGACCTGCCCTGAATAGTGTTGCGCACCGTGCGTGGGTTTGACCCCGTGTCCGGTTCGAATGAAGAGATCATCTTTGAAGAGGTAGCGCAGCCTGGATACGGCATCACTGACCGCAGGTTGGCTCATTCCAATGTTTTCCGCGGCGCGGGTAAAGTTACCTTCTCTCATTACCGCATCGAAAACCGTGAGCAGGTTCAGGTCAACTTTTCTCAGATTCACAGATTCCTCCAGCGTATGATGGATAGCGATATATATTTTACAGATAACAGAGTTATATAATATCAATTGGACTAATGTTAATAAAGTCCATAATCTTTTACTCGTGGGTGTAATGTTGTATTCGTACGGATGTGATTAGCGCCACGAATTGTGTTTTTGAAAGGAAGCCCTGGTGTCGCACAACTCATCGATGAAAACTATTGTCCTCACTATGCTGGCGCTATTCGCGTTTGCGGCAAACTCGGTTCTCTGTCGCCTGGCACTAAAGGATGGTGCCATTGATGCGTCCAGCTATACGATTCTTCGATTGCTTTCTGGTACTTTGATCCTTCTGATCATCCTTTTCGTCACTGGGGACAGAAAAGCTGAACCTGCAAAGGGGAGCTGGACTGCCAGTTTCATGCTGTTCGTTTACATGGCCACTTTTTCCTATGCTTACCTGCTGCTGGATACAGGGACTGGTGCACTTATCATCGCGGGTTCTGTGCAGATCACGATGATATTGCTTTCAGTGATAGCCGGTACGCGATTGCATCTCAGCGAGTGGACGGGAATGGCTATCGCCTCCGCCGGCTTCGTTTATCTGGTTCTGCCTGGTGTAACCACCCCGTCGATAACCGGATTTTTACTCATGTCTGTCGCCGGGATGGCCTGGGGCGTATATACCCTGAAAGGGCGAGCTTCCAAAAATCCACTGATGGATACGGCTTACAATTTTTTGCGGACAATGCCACTCATTCTCTTATTGGGTTTAGTCACATTGGGTGATGCCAGTTATTCAATGGAAGGCATTGTGTTGGCACTGATATCAGGAAGCGTCACGTCGGGTATTGGTTACGCAATCTGGTACATCGCATTGGGTGGGCTTTCCGCAACGGTCGCCGCGGTGCTTCAGTTATCGATTGCGGTGATTGCCGCACTGGGAGGCGTCCTCTTTGTTTCTGAGGAGATTACAATACGCCTGGCACTGTCATCTGCCCTGGTGTTGGGCGGTATTTTGATTGTTATCCTGGGTCGGGTCTTTTTTGTAAGCAGATCATTTGTCAGCGCAGCGGATAGACCGCTGAATAGGTCATTTAATAAATCATCTAACAGATCATGAATAGAACGCCTACTGAAACACTTAATACGATACTCAACGATAGATAGAACGAAAGGAGAAGAGAGATGGAATATGAAAATTTTACGGTCACTAAAGTTTCCCCCCATATCGGCGGAAATGTCAGCGGAATTGACCTGACTCAATCCCAGGGTGAAGACGTTTATCAAGAGATCCGCAAAGCGCTCTGGGATCATCAGGTATTGTTCTTCCGGGATCAACCATTGACACCGGAAAGCCATCACAGACTAGCCTGCGGAATGGGCGAACTTGAAACGCACGAAATATTTTCACATGTAGACGGTTATCCAGAGTTGTCGGTCATCGAAAATGATAAAGACCGCCCGCCGAACATTAATGTCTGGCACACGGATGTCACCTTTCGAGAGAAGCCATCCCTTGCGTCTATTCTACATGGCGTCACCGTACCGCAATGTGGCGGTGACACGCTATGGCTGTCACAGCAGGCCGCTTATGAAGGACTCACCGATAGAATGAAAGATATTGTCTCTGATCTGGAAGCCGAGCACAGTGGCCAGAAAGCCTATGCAGGCTCCAAGTTATTAGCGAAATTAGGCAAGGAACGCGCCGCTAGTTTCAATGCGCTAACGCCAACGGTTCACCCGGTGGTCGTGAAGCATCCCTTTACCGGTAAGCCAGGCCTGTTTGTTAACCCGACGTTTACAACCAGACTCATCGGCTTTAGTGGTCATGAAAGTCGGCAGATATTGGAAGCCTTATATGAGCACATGCACAAGCCTGAGTACCAGGTTCGCTTCCAGTGGCAAAACGATTCAGTCGCTATCTGGGACAATGTGGCCACTCAGCATTATGCCGTCGCGGATTACTTCCCGGAATTTCGCAGCATGCGGCGAATTGTGATTTCAGGCGTTAAACCTGTTGCGTGGCAAGCCGTCGCGTAGCAAGTAGTCGCTTACGAAGGAACCCGTCGCAGTGATCTACATAAGTGATCTACATTGACAGGCAGGAACTAAACTAGCCATAGCTGAAGCTGATGGCCGTTCTAAAACCGCTATATTTCGGCTGATCGATCGCAATCTGATTGACAACAGTCGAACGAAGGTGCGACACAAGCCGTTCATCATCCAACGCTAATGAGCCATCACGTATGTCATGGACCAGGCGCCAGCGGAGAGTATCGATTGCCTCACTACTTTCATAGATAGCTTGTAATCTCGTCAACTCGGCAGATAGATTAGGTTGTCCCAACGTTAATTCTCGCAGCACGATATCAAGCGAATTGGAGGCGACTCGAGCCATAAAGTTTGTTCTACCAGCCGTCTCAGTCATGATGTCCTGACGCAGGAAATCACGAACGCTGCCAAGCAGTTCACCGGCACTTGGCATATCCGTACTTGTCGCCAAAGCCTGATTCAATTCTACAGGTCCCGGGATCAGCAAATTGACACAATCGATCTGGCATTCTGAGGTTCGCCGCCCAACAGCGGGTCTTTCTACGGACTGGTCGGGTCCATTTCGATAGTGCTCAACAAACCCCAGACAACCTACGGCCCACCAGAAGGAGCCAAATACCTCCCAGAACTTAACATGCTGTGGATCGACTTCTGTACCACTTTCTTCACTATAACCACGAAACAAATCGTCGTAGTTGCCAAAACCACCGACAGGAAGTGAACTATTAAAACGCCATGAATTTGTACAAAGCCATCCGAGGTCCCGCATGGGGTCGCCAATGTGTGCAACTTCCCAGTCCAGCACGGCGACGATTTTTTCCGGACTAATCATGAAATTACCATTACGGAAGTCATTGTGGACCAACGACATGGAGTAATTGTTAGGTAAATTGTCATGCAGCCATCTCGCGGTGTAATCGATCATGGGCTGTGGTGTTTCCAGGAGCTTATACCGCTCCCAGGTCTGCTCCAGGAATTCTGCTGGCGGAATGATTGCCAGTCGTTGATCCAGTCCGGTCTTCTTCAGGTCAATGGCATGAATTTTCGCCAATATCTTCCCGCAATCATAGGCAAGTTGTGGTCGAATATTCTCGAATTGTTCTGCACGAACAATCCGTGCACCTAACGCTTCTCCTTCCAGCCATTCCATTACAAAGCCATCGCCGAGTTCGTCATCCTTTGTCAGCACATGGAAAACTTCAGGCTCCGGCACACCGGCTTCATGAGCGGATTTCATTAGCAGGGCTTCGACATCCAATCCGGGATGGGCAGGCAGCGGTTCCACATACTCCCCCCCTGGCGACCTGCGCATCGCAAAAGTCTTTTCTTCGCCGCGGATAAGCGCCACGATTCTATAGGTTTCCTGGCTGGCCCCCCCGGACAACCTGTCGATAGAACACAGCGATGTACAGCCCGGGATACGCTGCACAAGTACGCGTTCAACCTTAGCGTCGAATGTCATAGAATTTTCAGCCATGGGCTCCAGTCAAGAACCTCCTTAAT
Organism: uncultured Pseudomonadales bacterium; assembly: GCA_964489485.1. Lineage (GTDB taxonomy): Bacteria > Pseudomonadota > Gammaproteobacteria > Pseudomonadales > Azotimanducaceae. The sequence goes on from CAZAZB010000098.1 coordinate 5,555, forward strand.
CCAGATTAATCTTCACGAACACCTTTTGGTGCCTGCTGTTTCATGTATCCGAACATGTAGCCAGCGATTCGGCGAATCTGGATTTCTTCAGCCCCTTCTGTAATTCGGTAGCGACGGTGATGGCGGTATATATGCTCGAATGGTTTGTGTCTTGAATAGCCTAGACCACCATGAACTTGCATGGCCTGGTCTGCGGCTTCACAACAGAGCCTGTTCGCTTGATAGTTACACATGGACACTTTGTCCGATACCTTAAAATTGCCATATTTATCCATCATCCAGGCCGTCTTGTGAATCAATGCACGTAACATTTCGCAGCGAGTGTGCAATTCCGCCAACGGAAATTGTATGGCCTGATTGGTTGACAGTGGCTTGCCGAAAGGCTTTCGAATATTCGCATATTTCACTGATTCGTTGACACAATACTGTGCAGCGCCAAGACTCGAAGCCGCCTGGCGAATCCTGTTTTCGTTAAAAAAGTGCTGAACGACCTGTAGTCCCCTGCCCTCTCCACCAAAAATCGCGCCCTTATCGACATAAACATCATTGAGTGAGACCGTACCGTGATCCGTTGGCATATTGAATGTCCAGAGGAACTCTTCGATCTTCAGTCCATCTGCATTCATGGGTGTCAGGAATGCGGTAATACCATCTCCATCACCCGCCTTGCCGCTGGTTCTGGCGAGGATCATGTCGTACTGGGCACGATGAATGCCTGTGTTCCAGGTTTTTGAGCCGTTAATCCGCCAACCATCGCCATCACGAACCGCGCTGGTTTCCATGTGGGTCGCATCTGAGCCATGATCCGGTTCAGTGATGCCGAAAGCAAAACCACGCTTACCTTCAAGCAGCAAAGGCACCCACTCTTCTTTTTGTTCATCCGTGCCATAGGCCAGCATCAGCAACAAACCGACATTATTACCAACAATAGAATGCTCATTTTGCAGGTCGTTATGCAGGCCCAGTCCCCGCGCCGCCAAATGCTCGCGAATGATCGCCATACCAAGATTGGTGCCATTCTGACCGCCATACTCATCGGAAATGGGATAACGATAGTGCCCTGCCGCATCAGCGCGTCTTCTTGCTTCGGCTAGTAACGATTCCCATTCTTCACTGGGCAATCCGCCCCGATCCCAGTCTGTTCTCGCATCCTCGCGGCGATGATCGAAAAAGCGAATATTGTCATTCTCGTTTTCAAGCGGTTTGATTTCTTTTTCAATAAAGTCATCTAGCACACCAAGATAATCTTGCAGGTCTTGTGGTATATCAAAATTCATAACTGTTCCCCCTTTTTCTTTAGTTGCATTGATCATATCACTGTCGACCTTATGTTGACGAAGGTCGAACTTCACAGTGTGATGTCGAACTCTACCTTACCGAAGTCACCATAGTCCGCCACATAGCTACCCGGTTCCGTGACCATCCGAATCCGCCCTAAGGAGCCAGTCATCAGGAGATGGCCTGGCTTAAGTCTATATCCGAGAGACACAATCTGGTTGATCAGCCAGGTCGCTGCCCTGGTCTGATCACCCATGGCATCAGACCCTCGCCCCTTGTGCAATAGCTCACCATCGCAGGTTAGAACCACTTCAACCTGATTGACGTTCAAAGAGGGACTCTTGTCGCCAGCAATAAAGCCCGCAGCAGCAGCGCCGGTCGCGACAAAATCCAGGGCTGTCATAGCGCCCGGATCATCGAAGCCAATGTCCGCGATTTCTATCATCGGCAGGTTATAGGCAATATATTCATCAAGTTCACCGGGTTCTATTTTGCTGGATATTTCTCTCCCGATACAGAAACCAATTTCTGTCTCTATGACGGGGCGTATGAACTTTTCTAACAAGACGGGTTTGTCAGATTCGAATCGCATATTCTCAAACAACACGCCACTCGCCGGTTCAGGCATCTTCATCGCTTCCTGAGCTGCCTTACCCGTTAAAGCACCTTTGAACCCGGCAATGGCATCATGTGCAAGACGCAACTTATCGAAAGAAACCTGTACAGAATAGGCCATATCAATATCAGCATCAGGGCATTTGCTAGCGAATATGGGTCTTGGCTTCTCTGCGGCCCAGGTATCAGCGATTGCCTGAACCCATTCTTTCGTTGTCGTCACAATCCTACTTCCCCACCTTCTGTCTTATTGCAAAATAGTACACCATTCAGAAATACTTATTTATCATGGAATACTGTACTTCACTATCATCGAAAAACCATCGAATTTGACATGATAAGCGCTGTTTCTGAACGCTCTGTCAATATCCAAATTAATATCAGTCACTTGATAGTTAAGACCTAGTGACCATCTGTTTGTCACACGATAGGCCAGAGTCGCCGTACCAACGAGGAGGGCACCATCATATTTCCCGGCCTTTACGCTGATCCAGCCGATACTGGCATGGGCAAATAGCCGCGGGGAGAATGCGTGCCTTGTAAAAAGTCGCACATTGGGCAAGGGGGCAAGAAAGGTTGCACTTGATGCATCCAGTGCAAGGTCATTCAAACTCGCGCTAATCTTCGTCGAAAACTCTATTGCATGTACTCCCAGACCAATACCCCACTCCGTTGTGTCGCTGGTACCAATCGAATAGTTCAATGCAAATATATATAGATTGATATCAAGCTTAGTCTTGAGGGCCGCACTAACAGGGTACTCAACGCCATCAAAATTGAATGTCTTATCCACGGTCTTGCTACCCCGGACATCAAATCCTGAGTAGGAAAAATTCAATGCCCAGCGATTATTAACACGCCATCTCGCACCGAATTGTGGGACGACTTCCGAATCATCCAGACCAAGATTCTTCAGATTAATTTTTGTCAGCTCATCTGACCTAAACGTTGAACTGAACCGGACATCTGATTTCTGGTTTAGTGCACTAAGATTGAGCTGCCATGTGTCTGTTAAAGCCGGATGAAGTGGTTCAGCCAAGACCGTGCCACCGACCAGACACAATAAGATGCAACTAATCCCCCGCACGAAATTTCTCTCTGATACAACCAATACCCATTTCTCTCTTTAAAGATCAGACCTCTCTATGGAAACATGAAGTATAGGTTATGTGAGTGAATTTGTCTGATGCAGATCAATCGGCTACCGGGTTGTACAAACCTTCGAACACTGCCCCTGGTATCTTTACACTCACACACAACAAACGGTATAACTCTAACGGCTTTCTTCCAGCGCATTCAAGTGCCATAGATCCCGTGGGTTAATCTCAAGAAATGGCTGAATAGCCAGCAGTCCAGTTCGGCCTATACTCTTTTCGAGATACTTCATTTCTTCGAACTTGGACTCGATAGTTTCATCAAACGGCATCTCCATACCATGTTGGCGCATCATCATGGCGCCTTTGGCTCGCATCGAAAGTTCCGTATACAACCTGAGATAGCAAAGCATATCCACGATGATCATGCCTTCGAATCTCTGGCGGAGCGCTTCGAGGTACTGACCGATATTGGTTTCTTCAAACTCCCCCGAATTCAATTGCAATATCAAATCTGCGTCTGCATCAAAGTCAAGTTCAAGCCACTGATGAAGCGTCGCTGTGCTCTTTTCAAAAACGAAATACATGAGAAGAGGAAGTAGTGCAAAAACCGCAATCGCAGAATAGATGGGGGTGAGAAAAAAGTGATTGAAGAAGGAATGAATCAACATCGCCAGGAGCAAACCAGGCGCGTAGTTAATGGGCGCAGAAGACTGGCGTTTTTCTATTAGCGCCAGTGTAATGATGGCAAATATAGCAGTCACACCCCCATGCATAATGGCAGTACCAAACCCTCGTACAATCCAGACGCCAATACTGACACTGTTACCAACGGCCATGTAGTAGAAGTTTTCACAAACGGCGAAACCAGCACCAATCGCAAAACCGAGGATCGCGCCATCTACCAGAAAACCAACACGGTTAGTTCGTATTAAATAGACCAGAATTGATGCCTTAAGCAATTCCTCAACGATGGGCGACACATAGCGTGCAAATGTTAGAAACTCTAACCCTGACAGGCTTATCAAAACACCGTTAATGTAATAGCCGATCACAGCAACGATGCCACCCGCAACAACCATTTTTAGGATGAAATTAAGCCGAACAAGTTTGAAACTATCGAGATACTGCAAAGCACCCAGGAAAACCAGAACGGGCAGGACACCCAGAGGACCATTGAGAAACAGCGAAAAGTTCACAGGCAGAGACGACCCGCACTAGAGAATTTTAAGTGAGACCATCCATTCACTTTCGTCGCTTTTACCAGACTCAAATCCAACTGCATATCCTATAGAGAGCGTCATGGGTAAACGGTGCGCCATGGTAAAATGTAAATCAACCTGTGCGCCCAGGGTCGATACCGTCCTGTCAAAAGGCTTATCAGGATCTGTCCAGAGTACACCAATGAAGAGAGCAGGTCTTAGCCAGCTAAGATAGAAGGCTGGCGTGCCCACTTCCCGAAAGCGTTTTGGGGGAAGATTCCACTCCAGAACACTCTTCGCAAAATTCCGCGCGCTAATCTCGCCTATCTCAAAACCCGGTAAGCTATAGTATTGACGGTACCGCTTGATATCACTATTGTCGACATAGTTATTACCATATCCACCAAAATAGTAGTTTGTTAGCGGGTTAAGCCGATTGCCATCAGCCACTCCAGCGGAATTGTAAAGCCAGAGCGAGGAATGCTTCCACGGGAGAGCAATGCCTAGATCCAGGCCTGCTCGTAGTTTTGGTATCGTCTTCCCTTTCGCCCTGTCAATGCCGAGTACCAGATCCCATCGATACCCTTTTTCATGGTCAACGGCGCCTAGAGACTTCCTCGTATCCTCGTAAGCGAGCGCAACCTCAGTGGTCAACAAATCTTTAAAAAAGAATGTCGGAATGTTCTGGTTTGAAGGCAAGGTATCCAACCCCTTGTAGAATGCGATGTCTGCAGTGAGCCTTAATTCCCGGGGTGAATCGTAGATAAGCGCCTTATCATATCCAATGATAAACGCGTCTCCCTTGCGGCTATACTCGGTTGGACCGAAGATGTCGTAAAAATCCGCATCATTGTGCCAATACCGTGCCCGCCAGTTGAGCGCATAATATTCAGCATTAACATGGAGCCTTTCATCCGATGGCGAATTGCTATCCACCGTATAGGACGCAGTAAAATCAAAACGATGAAATTGCGCAGGATCAGAAAATTTGAAATGCCAGCCCACTGCCGTAAAGTCTCGATAGCCTTCCACTACAGGGTAGGCACTGCTCAGCCCTAGCTCCCGATAGGGGCGGTACTTTCCCTTTCGAGCATTTTCAGGCTCGACTGGTGTTTCTTTTAGTGACTTGATCACCGACCACTCTTTCAGTATGGGGTGCTTTTTAACCGTTTCGTTCCCCAGAAATGTAATGGCGCTAAGGTCTTCAAGGGGTGTTGGATCGATGATCGATGGCACAAAACCCTGGCCGGTATATTCGAAGACAATGAGTGAACCATCGGCGCGGGGAAGTGGCCTGAAAAATCCAGTCTCTGCATTACTGACAGCTTCCAGATCGCCTGTCGCCAACTCATAGCGGAAAATATTTGAGACACCGGTATAAAAGGAACTACCGAATAGATATTTTCCATCTGGCGAAAAGACAAACCCTTCCGGAACTGCTGTACCAAAATCACGCTGTAATGTTGGCACAATATTGCCCGCCAGCAGGTCAGAGGTCTTGAAGATCTGCAGCGACTGATCTCCATTAATTTCGGCTTTCGATGTCGACAGCAAAGATCCATCCGGAGATATATCCAGTTCATAAGGGACCTCCCCGTATGACCAGGTGTGTATTTCATTCCAGTCACTATAAGGAGAAGGTATTCTCACCAGGCTAACGTAACCGTTTAAGTGCCGTAGCCCCCAGATGGATTGATCCACGGAATTAAAAACAATATCACCAATGCGTGCGTCTTTAAGCAACAAT
>CAZAZB010000099.1:0-11410 GCA_964489485.1 uncultured Pseudomonadales bacterium
CAAAGGACGAACCAAAGGTCGCGTCAGGTAGCAAAACAGGTTAGTGTTTGTGGGTCAAAATTTCACAGGAGAATAGTATGGCTATCAGTGAATCGAGTACTGAGGAATTATTAGTCGAACAAAAAGGCAGGATTGTGGTGTTTACGCTAAACCGGCCTGACCGCCTCAATGCTATTAGTCGTCCGATGCTCGGAGAATTATCGGCGAAGGTAGTAGAAGCCAATAGAGATCCCGATATTCGGTGCATTGTACTGACCGGTGCAGGAAAAGGTTTCTGTTCCGGGCTCGATCTTGTTGATGTTAGCCAGGGCGGCATAGGAAGTGGAAATAAAAAAGGCGGGAATCGTCCACGGCAACTTTTTGATCTTCGAGAAGCGCCGATCAATGTTATGTGGAATATTGATACGCCAATTATTTGTGCCTTGAATGGTGCGGCAGCAGGTTATGGCATGGACATCGCTCTGCTATGTGATATCCGGATTGCAGGTGAGTCAGCGAAAATGGCAGCCGTCACGGCAAAGCGTAATGTTGTGCCGGAGAGCGGGGGCACCTGGTTGCTACCCCGACTAATCGGTTGGGCAAAAGCCGCTGAACTTTATTATCGGGGTAGAACAGTGCTTGCAGAAGAGTGTCTGGAACTTGGGCTTGTGAATACTATCGTGCCCAACGACGAATTGATGGCGACTGCCATGCAATGGGCTGAAGAAATTGCAGATAATGCACCGCTGGCTGTCCAGACAACCAAGCGAATGATGAGGATGGGGCTGGAAGAATCTTATGATACAGCCGTTGATCACTTAATGGTCCATCTCGGTGGAATGTTTGACAGTGAAGATTTTCAGGAGGGTGTCAAAGCCTTTCTGGAACGCAGGAAGCCCGAATTCACTGGTCGGTAGATACTGTCCACAGCAAAGTAGCACAATATTGATGAGTTCTATGATCCAGGATTCATCGAGTCTGGATTGTTGATCTGGTGTGGCGGGGTGAAGTTCGATTTGCTAGCCTCTCGCTAATGCTTATTTTCGTGGAGAAAATTAATTGGCCTATAGTAAACCAATACCGAAACCCAGCCCTCTAACCCAGCCGTTTTGGAAGGGTGCCAGGGAAGGCAGATTCATGCTGCCGCGCTGTACTGACTGCAATCGGGTTCATTGGTACCCACGGCACATCTGCCCTCATTGTCACTCTATGAATATTGAGTGGGTTGAAGCGAGCGGTGAAGGTCGAATACACACGTACGCAGTACAGAATCGAGCATTTGGGGGCTGGGCAGAAGACGCTCCCTTCGTGACGGCTTACATTGATCTGGCTGAAGGCGACAGAATGGCAACGGTCTTGCGAGGTGTTGATGCAACAAGGCCGGAATCCATCAAAATAGGTGCAAAAGTTCGGGTCGAATTTGAAGAAGCCAGTGAAGATATTCATATTCCTTTCTTTCGCGTCATGGAAGATGAATCCATGGAGGCGTCCCAATGAGCCAGCCACGATCAGGTTTATCCAAATCTGCTGCGATTGTCGGGGCAGCAGAGGCCATCGAGATTGGCTATCCAGAAGAGCCCATCACATCATTGCAACTACATATCGAGGCGATCAAAGCAGTAAGCGATCAGACGGGAATACCCATCTCTGCCATAGATGGTATCTTCTCGACGGGCTGGTCTTCTGAGCTGGCTGAACACCTGGGTATCCATCCCAAATACATCGATACAACATCTGTCGGCGGATGTTCTTTTGAAATGCACGTTCATCATGCAATGCTCGCCATTTTTGCAGGCGTTATTGATGTTGCATTGGTCAGTCATGGCCAAAATGGCTGGTCTGCACGTCGACTCGGTGGTGGCGGCTACCCTCGCGGTGATGCCAGTGCTCCAGCGACGCAGATGACCATGCCCTATGGTTTCTCCGGCGCGCCATCGAATTACTCCCATGCAATGGTGCGCCATAATCATCGATATGGCACAACGGCTGAAGACTTCGCTCATGTTGCCGTTGTCACGCGCGAATGGGCAGGGCTAAATCCACGAGCCGTCATGCATTCCAAAGAGACCCACGAATTCGGTGGACCCATCACCGTTGATGATGTTCAGAATGCAAGAATGATCTCCTGGCCGCTAACATTATTACATTGTTGTCTTGTCACCGACCACGGTGGTGCAGTGCTGATTACCCGGCCGGAAATTGCGAAAAGTTTGAAGACCAATCCTGTGTGGATTGCCGGGGCTGCTGAAAACATGAGCCATGCCAATATGCTGGAAATGGAAGACTTCACCGCCACGTCTGCGTTCAGATCGGGGCAGGCTGCCTACGAAATGGCAGGTCTCGGACCCAAAGATATGGAACTCGCCATGCTCTATGATTCATTCACGCTAACATCCGCATTGACCGCAGAAATGTTGGGATTAGCACCCAGAGGCGAAGGGTACAAATTATGGAAGGAAGGCCATGCGGCACCCGGAGGCAGATTGCCGATTAATACCAATGGTGGCGGGCTCTCATTCAATCATTCGGGCATGTACGGTATGCACTTGTTAATTGAAGCTTACCGACAGCTATCAGGAACGGCAGAAGATGGTATTAACGGCATCAAAGGCAAACAAACCAATGCGCGCACCTGTGTGGTGAATGGGACGGGCGGGTCGTTGTCGACGACTGGGACTTTGATTCTAACGGCGGATTAGGTGCATTGTGGTTTTGGTCATCCGTATCAGGTTTTCGTTTTAATCTTAGGTGTCATGACGAATTCGGCCGGAGTCCAAAGTCAGAAAATAATATATCTAGGATTGTTGCCACCGAGCATGTTTGGTTGGGGTGTGCCCTTGCAGCAGACTGGAGGCCAGGACGGCCGATGGCGGCCCCACCGAAAGTCAGGCCCCATGGATGGGTGGGGACGCCTAGTCTCACGCCGGTGCGGCAAGGGCACACCCCAACCGGACGTGCGGTATCGATTAAGTTCTATTACTAGATCAGGGCTAACTCGCCTTTTTGTACGGCGGTCTTAGGGTCGCTGCCAGTTTCGATACCAGTTTGGATTGTGTGTAGACAGCTTTTGCATGGCTGAAAGACTTGAAGCCATCATAGCCATGATAGGAGCCCATGCCGCTTGGACCGACGCCACCGAATGGTAGATCTTCCTGGGTGATATGCATGATCACATCATTCACCGTGACACCACCGGAAGTTGTATAGGTCAGCACCTTTTCCTCCTCGTTGGCATCATTGCCAAAATAGTAGAGCCCAAGGGGTCTGTCTTTGCCATTAACGTAATCGATTGATGAGTCAATGTCCTTGTATTTTTTGATGGGAAGAATAGGACCAAAAATTTCATCTTGCATGACTGACATGTCATCCGTTGGGTCAATGATGAGCGTTGGTGGAATTCGGTGGTGCTCCTGTTGGCTAAAATCTTCGCTAGCGGGGTTGATTTCCACGACCTCAGCCCCTTTGGCTTTCGCATCATCAATATAGCTGTTAAGCCTGTCAAAGTGGCGTTCATTGACGATGGACGTGTAGTCAGGATTATCTTTAAGGTCAGGATACATCTTTGCAACAGAGGCTTTTGCAGCAGCAATGAACTCATCCGCTTTTGCTTCGGGAACCATGACATAGTCGGGTGCCAGGCATATCTGACCGGCATTCATTGTTTTACCTGCCATGATATTTTGCGCGGTCAGTTCTATGTCTGCGCTTTCGCCAATAATGACGGGTGACTTTCCACCCAACTCTAATGTCAGTGGTACTAGATTCTCTGAAGCTGCTCGCATGACGTGTTTTGCGATTGATGTTGCCCCTGTAAACAGAAGATGGTCGAATGGCAAGCTGCTGAAGGCGCCACCGACTTCCGGACCGCCTGTGAAAAAAGCAACTTCGTCGATATCGTAGGCGGCTTCGAATAACTCTTTCATTAATTCGGAGGTCGCGGGTGTGAATTCAGATGGCTTAACCATGGTGCGATTGCCTGCGGCGAATACACCGGCAAGGGGGGCGAAAGTTAGCTGAACCGGAAAGTTCCAGGGGCTGATGCAACCAACGGTGCCGAGGGGTTGGAATTCTACTCGCGCTTTGCTGCCAAGCAGGTTGAGCGGGAACATCACCTTGCGACGTTGCGCGCGCATCCAGCTTCGTAAATGTTTCTTCGAATCTTTAAGGGGGCCTATTGCTCCGTCGATATCAGTCAATTTTGACTGTTCAAGAGATCGATGCCCAAAATCAGCCGCCATTGCTTCAGATAGTTTTGTGCCATGTGCGGTCAGAATATTAATCGCTCGATCAATCCGGTCGATTCTGGTTTCCGCGGAAACTCGCCCTTCAGAGATATGGGATTGTTTCTGACGATTTAACACCGTCATCATCTCTTCGCGAATGGAATCTTGCTCACTCATATTAGTCTCCGTCTTTCTGCATTTGTTTAAAAGTTTTCTACGCTCAAGGAGCGAGTGGTAAGGGAATCACTCAAGGGTCTTGTCATGATTTTCAGGGCTAATCCTTGTTCATATCATCCGGGATGAGAGAGTATAGTAGCGCATCGTGATTATCGCCATGTAGGTGGAGTCGATTTCGTAGCATACCTTCCAATGTTCCATTGACCTTAACGGCGACTTTTCTGCTGGCTGCGTTCCTGGTTGACATGATAATTTCGATACGCCTGAACTTGAGTTGTTCAAATCCGAATTTCAGCAAGCCTTTTGTCGCTTCAGTGATATAGCCTTTGCCTGCCTCGGATGTCCTGATCCAGTAACCGAGGTTAGCAATTGGATTCTCATCGATTGAATTGAAGCCGCAGCCTCCCAGTATTCTTCCAGATGTCTTGTCGGTGATAGCAAATGCCCAGGACTGTCTCTCGGTCCAGGCGGATTCAATGGTGCAGAGCCACGACCGGGAATCCTCGATGGCATAGTCTGGATGACACCAGGGCAAAAATTGATAGACTTCGTTGATGGATTCTCTCGCTGCCTCGAATAACTTCTGATCGTCGTTTAGCGAATAACGGCGCACATTTAGACGTTCTGTCTCGAAGTGGAGTGGAATCTCGAGGCTGCTTTTGAGGTTAATCATCTTTTCTGTCCGTTCCAGTGAGACGCATTGGACGCCTAGCAAAACTCCTCTGTGGAGTAGCGATGGATAATTGTGTCGTTCGACCAGCCTTCGCCGCTGAGCCCCGCTTTCTTTCGAAGCTCGGTGATAAATAGTTCCGGGCTTTCCAGTTGTTGCCATACGGAGGGCAAGTAGGTTGCCCGATGGCTTTCCCGCTCGAGAATCAATCCGTCAATACCGGGTCTTATGGTTTCGATGAGTTCCTGTCGAGAATTAACTGTCATCTTTTCAGGTATCGACAAAACGGAAATATGAAACTCCAGTCGTTGATACTCATCCAAATTGATGGCTTTGAACCGGGGGTCTTTAAATGCTGCGGCCTGGGCGTTGCCGGCGATATCAGCAACCAGAGGACGATGAGCCACCAGGCTGCCGATGCAGCCTCTAAGTTGACCGCCCATCTCCAAGGTAACAAATGAAGCCCGTTCCTGGTTTAATAAATCCGGGAACTGGTCTAGCTGTAAGTGGACCTTATTGCCACACAATACCTGAAAGACTGATTCACGGGCGACCTGCAGCAATCGTTGGCGACAGGCGAGTGGCAGGCGTAAGTTCGTTTGGCTCGATTCGTTCATGATGTAGGAACCATAACCAACAACACGTGCCTTGTCGCCTACTGTGTCACCTGAATTCTGCACCAGCAACTGTTCCAGCCGCTGTCCTTTTTCTTTGAGTAGATGGAGTAACCCGTTCAATGGTCGAGCGCCACAGGCTTCCTCTCCGATCAGGGACGCATCAAGATTCAATATTTTTTCAGATGTCCGGGAATCGATGAGCCTGGCATTATCATACGCGTGAAAGTGGCTGAGATCGCTGCTAATGACAATGAGCGTTTCAGGTCCCCCCCACATGGTTTCAAGGACGGAAGCGACATCTTCTTTCGTCGCATCTCCAACCACCAGAGGAACCAACGAAAATTTTCCAAGGACCTGCTGCAAGAAGGGAAGGTGCACTTCCAGACTGTGTTCCTGACGGTGCGCATCATCAAGAAAACCGGTCCGCGCCAGGGTCAATACCTCGCTAATCGCAGATGAGTCTATGGGGATATTGCCCAGTGGCGTTTGATAGGCTGTTGCACTCGATACTGCTATTCCCTCAAACCCGATGTGATGGGATGGACCTAGCAACACGACTCGTGTGATGGCAGGCTTTGCGTCAATTAGCCTGGAATAGGCATTTGCGGCCACCCTGCCGGAGTAGACATAGCCGGCGTGAGGCGCAATGATCACCTTTGGCGCTGGACGGTCTTTCTTCTGTTCACTATAGAATTCCTGCAAGTAGCTATTGACGGCGTGACGAAGCTCTCCCGGGTCGGCAGGATAGAAGCTACCGGCGACAGCAGCAGGTCGTAGGGCACTCATTTTCTTATCCTCACCCTATGCGCTCCAAGGTAATGGTTGTACCTTTACGATTCCCAGTGGGTAGAACGCATTCGGGTCTGCTATGACGATTCAAATTATTAATTTCGTCCATGACTTCTTGTGTAATAATGATACTTCCAGACTAGTGTACATTGTAACGGTATGTCTTCAATCCTCACCTGGAAACCAGGGCAAACATCCCGACCCTCAAATGTTGTCAGTACTCGTTATTGGCAGAAACTCGAGGATGGACGATTACAATGTGATTTGTGCCCACGCCAGTGCAAATTACGGGATGGACAGAAGGGGCTGTGCTTCGTTCGCGCCCGCCAGGGCGCTGAGATCGTCCTGACGACCTACGGTCTATCCAGCGGATTTTGTATTGATCCCATCGAAAAGAAGCCACTTAATCATTTCTTACCGGGCACGCCAGTGCTTTCATTTGGCACCGCAGGCTGCAACCTTGCCTGTAAGTTTTGCCAGAACTGGGACATGAGCAAGTCCCGGGAAATGCAGACGCTCGCAGCAGCAGCGATGCCTGAAGCGCTGGCCTCAGCGGGGGCGCGGCTGGACTGTCGAAGTATTGCGTTTACCTATAACGATCCGGTCATCTTTCATGAATATGCTATCGATGTTGCGCAGGCCGCAAAGGAACAGGGTATTCGTTCCGTGGCAGTTACTGCAGGATATGTTTCCCCGGAGCCGAGAAGAGAGTTTTTTAACCACATGGATGCTGCAAACGTCGATCTTAAAGGTTTCACCGAACAGTTTTACCGCAAGATCTGTGGCGGGCGTCTGGCAGATGTCCTTGATACTCTCGTCTATGTAAAGCATGAGACGGATGTCTGGCTGGAACTGACCACGCTGCTCATTCCTGGCGAGAATGATTCTTCCGCAGAGGTGGATTCAATGACCAGTTGGATCGTTGACAATCTCGGGGTAGATGTTCCACTCCACTTCACAGCATTCCATCCTGATTATAAGATGATGCAACACCAGTCGACGCCTGCAGGGAGCCTGGTTGAAGCACGCGCTATTGCCATGTCGAATGGCATCAAATTTGTCTATACAGGAAATGTTCATGATCCAACAGGTGGTTCCACCTGGTGTCCAGCCTGCCACACTAGCCTGATTGAAAGAGACTGGTATACATTGGGCCGCTGGCACCTCGATGCCGAGGGTTGTTGTAGATCTTGCGGGGAATGGATCCCTGGAGAATTTGAGACAGAACCAGGTAATTGGGGTGCAAAGCGACAGGCGGTCAGGATTAATCGCTAGAACAACTTGATCGATTGTTATTATTATCGAAAAGTAGACCTCCCGTCTGGTCGGGTTAGATTGTTTGCATTGGAGCCGATTTTTCGGGGTTAGAATTTGTCTTGATTAGGACTTTTCGTGGTTAGGACTTTTCGTAGTTAGAGCTTTTCGTAGTTAGAACTTTTCTTGATTAGAACTCTGCGTTGAATAGAGCCTGACAATGAGCAAAAAAATGGCAGAACAATTAAAAATTAGATCGGTGAAGGATATCCTCGCAAGGATCACATCTCCACGCGGCATAAAACTTGATTTCACGGGTGTTCGCAAGGGCGTCGATAATTATCGGCTGGATGTAGAGATTTCTCCAACTTTCGTTTTCAAATGCCGTGAACTGATTGAAAGTCAGGTTAAGCGAATAGTGGCCGGAAAGCGGCTTGTGGCAAGCAACTCGGAGGAAATGGGAGAATTTCGTCATTGTTATACAGACATGATGAAAGTGACTTTGCATCGCAGCAAGATTGATTTGACACTAGATCAGATTCGGGTTTTGCAGTTCGCCGTGGTCAAATTCGTCCTGCAGGAAACCAAAGCCGAGATTGATCAGTATGGCGCACAATTAGAAGAAACCCAGGCACAACAGCATCAGGCTGCATCCAGAGGATTGTTGGCGACCCAAGAAAAAAATGTCTGGTTTCGCAAGAGCAAAGAAGAATTCATATTCCGAATAAACCGTCTTATCTTCCGGCAGCTGCAACGGGAAGAAAATAATCAATTGCGAAAGTTACGCGAACAAATCCTCGGTGAAGAACTCTTTGAAGCAACACACATCATGTTCAATCCAATGCTCTATACCAGTTCGCCCCAGGAACCGCTGCTACTTGTTGAATACTATTCACTCTGGCCAGAAGAAGGTAAGGGATTTGATGAGTTAAATGCAACCATTGAAAGTGTGCTCCAAACTGAACTGCCGGAACTGCCCATCGCCTGTTTGAAAGCGCATGCAGATGTGACCTCTGTACAAGCAGAAATCTACGATGAATTTGGTGGCTTGTTTGCGGTTCAGCAATTACTTGGACCTTCCTTAAATCAGAAAGAAAAAGTAAGCGAGACATTTTCCTGGCTGGAACAACCAGGTAATGTCCGATTATTGTTCGATGAAAAATTACTTTTGAAATACGTTCAGGCGGTGAAAGAAGAATCCGGATTGAAGGCACAGTGGTCCTTCAAGGGCGAAATTAAAACTCTGCTCAAGGTGGCCGATGCGCTTCGAAAGCAGATCGCGTCAGAAATAGACATTCATAAGATGGCAGCCTGTTATCAAGTTAGAGAGAAGTTTTCGCAACAGGAACTGGCGCTGGTCGATATCGAAGATATTGTTTCAATCATCGCCGGAGACAATGCGAAGAAGTTGCTGTCAGCGCTTGATGAAACAAAAGAAGGCATGACAGCCCTGATAGAAAAAATAACAGACAATACTGATGAATTCGAAAAATTAAACAAAACATCGGAAGATGACCTGTTCTTAAAAGTGTTAACGGATATATTTCGTTATCGATTTCATCTGAAATACTACAGATTTGCTCATCGTATTTTCAATCGAATAGCGGTCATTACCGATGACGAGTCATTGCAGCTCGCCAAGGCAGGAGGGCAACTCTACAGACTGCTTGACAGTGAAGAAGTAAAACTCGTTGGCGGTGAAGAACCCGAGATTGTTCACCACACGATTTTGAAAGCTGACGTTCGCGGCTCTACGACAGTCACTCAAGAGCTAATACGGCAGGCGCTGAATCCGGCAAGCTATTTTAGCATGAGGTTCTTTGACCCGATCAGTGAGCGACTGGATACATACGGGGCGGTCAAGGTTTTTATCGAGGGAGATGCGGTCATTCTAGGTACCTATGAATACGACAACAGTCCGACTGAGTGGTATTCCGTCTCCCGCGCTTGCGGGATGGCGAAAGAGATGCTCGATATCATAGGTTCTAAAAATGCTCATGCTGGCCAAACGGGGCTGCCTTCGTTGGAAGTTGGGATAGGTATCTGTTACTCCGATGAGATGCCTTTGTTTTTATTTGACGACAACCGCCCCATTATGATTTCGTCTGCGATTGGCGATGCTGACCGGTTATCGTCCTGTTCCTGGAAGCTGCGCGATTCCTTTGATGCGGGTACTTTTTGTGTGGAAGTCCTGGAAATTGGCGATGAGCTTGCGAAGGGCGAGAAGGGGCAGAGTCACATTCGCTACAATGTGAATGGCATTTTATTGGATGGCGCTGCCTTTAAGAAGCTTGAGACAGAGATCAAGTTGACACGGATCAATGTCAAAGTTGATGAGAGGAATGAAACTGTATTCGTTGGAAAGTTTCCCGATGTTATGGGTAAGGAGCGGTCACTTGTCATTCGTGAGGGAAAAGTAAGGCTTTGGCAGGATGATAAAGTGTTAGACAATCCAGATTCAAATCAATTATTTTATGAAATATTGCCTAATTCCAGGTTCGCAAACCAGGTGATCAAACTGGTTGAGAGTCAAAAAAAGAAGCCCACCGCGATTCACGGAGAATAACCATGCGTGCAGCTGTCATGCGTCATTCCATGCTCGAAGTAAGAGATGTTGCAACGCCTACGCCTGGTCCAGGTGAGGTGCTCGTTAAAACCCTTGCCTGTGGTATCTGCGGTTCAGACCTTCATGCCCTCAAATTTGGCCAACAGATGGTGGACACTTCAGCAGAGACGGGGGGTTCATTTTCTATGGATCTGTCCCGGGACGTGGTAATGGGACATGAGTTCTGTGCAGAGATCCTCGAGTTTGGTCCTGATACCGAACAGGCGCTTAACGTTGGAACGAGAGTCTGCTCTGTGCCAATGACATTGCACGACGGGGAAGTTAAGACAGTCGGATATTCTAACGATGTACCTGGTGGTTATTCAGAGAGCATGGTGTTGTTTGAACCCATGCTCCTGGAGGTACCCAATGGTTTATCCACGGAACTCGCAGCATTAACGGAACCCATGGCGGTTGGTTACCATGCCGTGCAGATGGCACGGTTAGAAAAAGGGGAAATACCGCTGGTAATCGGCTGCGGACCAGTCGGTCTTGCGGTTATATCGGCGCTAAAACTTCAGGGAGCCGGACCGATAATCGCCGCTGACTTCAGCGCTACCCGGCGGGGTCTCGCGATTAAAATGGGTGCTGATGTTGTGGTTAACCCTGCCGATACGTCACCTTATAATAGCTGGATGGAATACGCGGCCAAAGACATTGACGGATCTGAAATGCCGGCTGATCCGCTGACCAATCAACAAACATTCAGACAAGGCGTATTCTTTGAGTGTGTCGGCATTCCAGGCGTTATTGATCAGATGATGGCAGGTGCACCGCGCGGCGGCCGAATCGTCGTGGTTGGCGTTTGCATGGAGCAAGACCACCTTCGGCCTCTTGTTGGTATTAACAAAGAGCTGAATCTCCAATTTGTGTTGGGCTATACACCGGAAGAGTTTGCCGAGACCCTGCGTAGTATTTCAGAGGGTGTCATGGCGCTGGAACCGCTTATAACAGGGAAGGTCGGATTAGATGGCGTGCCGGATGCATTTACCGACCTCGCCGATCCAGAAAGGCATGCGAAGATTCTGGTCGATCCCTCGCTTTAACAACGGGTTTTACCCGGCTGAATTTTTCCGCGTCACTTTCAGGAAGGTAT